>CAZYDR010000058.1:0-23028 GCA_964645285.1 uncultured Alphaproteobacteria bacterium | reverse complement strand
CCCTGCTCTACCGGTTGCCGCCGGATCAGTGCAAATTCATCATGATCGATCCCAAGATGCTCGAGCTTTCGGTCTACGACGGCATCCCCCATTTGCTGGCCCCGGTGGTCACTGACCCCAACAAGGCGGTAGTCGCCCTCAAGTGGACCGTGCGCGAGATGGAGGATCGTTATCGCGCCATGTCGCAACTCGGTGTGCGCAATATTACCGGCTACAACAAGCGCCTCGCCGAGGCCGAGGCCAAGGGCGAGCAACTGACGCGCCAGGTCCAGACCGGCTTCGATGCCGAGACCGGCAAGCCCCAGTTCGAGGAACAGGAACTGGCCACCGATCCGCTACCCAACATCGTGGTGGTGGTCGACGAGATGGCCGACCTCATGCTGGTCGCCGGCAAGGAAGTGGAGGGTTCCTTCCAACGCCTGGCGCAAATGGCCCGGGCCGCAGGCATTCACCTCATCATGGCCACCCAGCGGCCCTCGGTGGACGTCATTACCGGCACCATCAAGGCCAATTTTCCGACCCGCATCAGCTTCCAGGTGACGTCGAAGATCGACAGCCGCACCATCCTCGGCGAGCAGGGCGCCGAGCAACTGCTGGGTCAGGGCGACATGCTGTTCATGACCTCCGGCGGGCGCATCGAACGGGTCCACGGCCCCTTCGTCAGCGACTCCGAGGTCGAGCGCGTGGTCGCCGTGCTCAAGCAGCAGGCAGAGCCCGACTATATCGAGGCGGTCACCGAGGACGAAGATCCGACCCCCATTCTCGGGGTCACCAGTGGCGGCGGCAGCGACGCCGACGCCCTCTACGATCAGGCGGTGGCCCTAGTGTGCCGCGAGCGCAAAGCCTCGACCAGCTTCGTTCAGCGCTATTTGCAGATCGGCTATAACCGGGCCGCGCGCATCATCGAGCGCATGGAATCCGAAGGCGTGGTAAGCCGCGCCAACCATGTGGGCAAACGCGAGGTGCTTGCCCGCGACATCGAAGGCGATAATATCGACTGATCGCTCCGGTTACCCACCTAAGGAGATCGTGTTGAGGGTCACGCTAATTTTGCGCCCGATATGGTGCGCGCTGGTCATGGCTGGCATGTTATGGGCCATGGCGCCTGCCCGGGCCGAAGCCGACAGTGAACTGCTCAGTCGGGTCGAGAGCTATCTCAACGCGATCGTCGGCATGCAGGCCAACTTCATGCAGGTCAACCACGACGGCACCATCAGCGAGGGCACTCTGGCGCTGCAACGGCCCGGGCTCATGCGCCTCGACTACCAGCCGCCGGTCATGGTGCGCATCGTCAGCGACGGCCGGTGGATTACCTACTACGACCTCGAACTCGGGCAGATCAGCCAGGCGCCGCTCAACGGCACCCACGCGGAGTTGCTGGTGCGCGACGATCTCCGATTCGGCGAGGATTTCAAGGTGGTGGCGCTCAAGAACCAAGCCGCCACCATCGAAATCACTTTGGCCCGTGATGGTGATACCACCGAGGGCACCCTGACCCTGATTTTTTCCGACAATCCCCTTGAGCTGCGCCAGTGGTCGGTGATCGACACCCAAGGCCTGACGACCCTGGTCACCCTGTTCGACACCCGCTTCGGCGTAACCTTCGATCCGGTCATCTTCGAGACCCCGGCGCCGTTCCCCGAAAACGACCGGTAACTTGATGTTTGGCTTCGCCGGCCGAGCCCAACCAACAATGACCAAACCCCATAGCCCGAACTGGCACCGCAGGGTGTGGCGACTGGCCGGGCCGATCATGCTGTCGAACATTACCATTCCGTTGCTCGGCATCGTCGATACCGCTGTGGTCGCCATGCTGTGGCGTGGCATGATCGGCGCCGCGGTCATTACCGGCGTCCTGCTGGTGCTTCAGACCCCGCTGATCGTCGCCGCCATGGCTCTGCGACGCGGTCAGCGCCCATGCCCGCAGCTACTTTGCCATCCGTATCTGGAGCGCCCCGACGGCCCTCGCCAACTACGTTATCCTGGGCTGGTATCTCGGCCTGCAGAACGCCCGCGCCGGGCTGGTCATCCAGGTCGTCATCAACGGTCTCAACATCATTCTCGACTTGGTCTTCGTGGTCGGTCTCGCCATGGCCACGGTGATCGCCGAGTACACCGGCCTGGCCTTGGGCGCGGCCATGGTATGGCGGACCCTAGGAGAGCGCGGCGTGCGGGCCTCGTGGACCCGCATCCTCGACCCGGCGCGGTTTCGCCACATTATCGCCATCAACCGCGATATCTTCATCCGCACCCTGTGCCTGATCGGGCCTTGGCCTATCTCACCGCCCAGGGCGCCCGTATGGGCGACATCATTCTCGCCGCCAATGCGGTGCTGTTCAACATGGTGACACTCATGGCCTACGCCCTGGAAGGCTTGGCTGGTGCATCCCAAGCCATGGTCGGGCGCGCCGTGGGCGCCGGATCAAAGGCCGATTACCGGGGCGCGGTGCGCTACGCGACCCTATGGGCCGTGGGCTTTGCCACCGCCTTCGCGGGGACCTACGCCGTGACCGGCGATCTGATCGTCAACGCCATGACCTCCATGCCCGATGTCCGCGCGGCGGCCTACGCGGTGCTGCCCTGGATGGTCGCCGCGCCTGTGATCTCGGTCTGGAGCTATCAGTTCGACGGCATTTTCATCGGCGCCACCCGGTCCGGTGAAATGCGCAACGCCATGATCGTCTCGCTGCTGATTTACCTAATTGCCACCGAGGCCTTCCGCCCGATGCTCGGCAACCACGGCATCTGGCTCGGTTTCACGGTATTCATGATCGCCAGGGGCGTGACCCTGGCCTACTACTATCCCAGAATCGAACGCAGCATCAGCGCCGGTTGATGGGATAGTCGCCGACCGGGCCCTTGAACGGTTGCAGCAGCATTTTATCGAGGCGCTGATCAACCGGCTCGCGAAATTCATCGAGGCCGATGGTCATGGCCTCGTGGCCGGCTTCGGGCTGAGCCCAGTAGGTGCCGAACAGGCGGTCCCACCACGGCATGTTGAAGCCAAAGTTGGAGTTGGCCTCGGCCGCTATGGCGGAATGATGGACCCGGTGCATGGTCGGCGTGACGACGAACAGCCGCATAACCCGATCAAGGCCCACGGGCAGCTTGAGGTTGCCGTAGTTGAACATGTCGGTGGCGTTAAGCAGCACCTCGAACAGCAGCACGCCGAGAGCCGGCGGACCGAGAGCCGCCACCACAGTCAGTTTGATGACCATGGACAGCAGGATCTCCAAAGGATGGAAGCGGGCGCCGGTGGAGACGTCGAAGTCCTGGTCGGCATGGTGCATACGATGGAGCCGCCACAGCACCGACACCGCGTGGACCATGACATGCTGCAGGTAGATGGCGCAATCCATGGCAACGATGGTAATCACCACCGCCAACCACGTGGGCAAGGCCATCATGTTGAGCAAGCCCCAACCATTGTCCTCGGCGGCCAGGGCCAGGCCCATGGCCGCGACGGGAAACACCCAGCGCAGCACCAAGGTATTAAGCGCCACAATGCCAAGGTTGCTCGGCCACCGCGCCAGGCGCGAAAAATTCCGCCGCCGCCGGGGCAACAGACCCTCGGCCACGGCGACCAGGACGAAGATACCGAGAAAAATGCTCATCCGTACCGCCGGTTTATGGCCCAGGATGATGTTGCTCAGGAATTCTTCCATGGCCGGAATAGTCACTCCCCAGCGATGATTCGTCCAGTGCACGTTTGAGCGTAACCGAGCCCCCTCTTGCCGCGTCGGCGTACCCGTGATAGCCAATACAGCCATGGATTTGAGCGGTTCCCTGCCCCTGATCGGCATTCCGTCCTGTGTTCGCGACGTCGGCATTCACCCCTATCACGTGGTCGGGGAGAAATATATCAACGCCGTGGCCCACGCCGCCCAGGCTCTGCCGGTATTGATTCCGGCGTTCGGCCAGGGCCGTGATCTGGACTCGCTGGTCGACCACATCGCCCTCGACAACCTGATCGGACGCCTCGACGGCCTGTTCCTCACGGGCAGCCCGTCCAATGTAGAGCCCCACCACTATGACGGCCCGGACAGCCGGCCCGGCACCCACCACGACGCCCAGCGCGATGATACCACCTTGCCGCTGATCCGCGCGGCGGTGGACGCCGGGCTGCCCCTGTTCGCCGTCTGCCGGGGTATTCAGGAGATCAACGTGGCCTTCGGCGGCACCCTGCACCAGTTGGTTCAGGAAGTGCCGGGTATGATGGACCACCGCGAGGACCAGGGCCGCGAGCGCGACGATCAATACGGTCCGGCCCATCCGGTGACCTTGACCGCCGGCGGCGTCCTGGCCGACGTTGCCGGCGCCACCGAGATTGACGTCAATTCCTTGCATAGCCAGTCCATCGACAGACTTGGCCCCGGCCTGACCGCCGAGGCGGTGGCCCCCGATGGGCTCATCGAAGCGGTCAGCGTCAGCAATGCCCCGGCCTTCGCCCTGGCCGTGCAATGGCACCCGGAATGGCGGGTCATGGACAACCCGTTCTCCCTAGCCATGTTTCGCGCCTTCGGCGATGCCGCCCGCGCGCGCGCCGCCGACCGCGACAGGCGCGAGCTTCAGGGCCGGGTGGCCTAATGCCAAACCTGACTCTACCGTCACGCCACCACGAAATGCTTATGCTTTGCGCCCGGATTGACTTCACGCCCTAGCTGGGGCCTCCCACCCCGTCAATCCACCCTTTAGAGCCAACAGTTTTTCGAGGATTAAACCCATGCCAACCAATGCCACTGCCGTATGGCAGGAAGCCGACCGCCGCCACCATCTCCACCCCTATACGGACCACAAGGCCCTGGGCGAAAAGGGCGTGCGCATCATCACCCGCGCCGACGGGGTCTATTTGTGGGATTCCGAAGGCAATCGCCTGATGGACGCCATGGCCGGCCTGTGGTGTGTCAACATCGGCTATGGCCGGCCGGAATTGGCCAAGGTCGCCGCCCGCCAGCTTGAGGAGTTGCCCTACTACAACACCTTCTTCCATAGCGCCACGCCGCCGGTCATCGAGCTCTCCGAGATGCTCGCCGAGGTCACGCCCGAAGGCCTCAACCACGTGTTCTTCGCCAATTCCGGCTCCGAGGCCAACGACACCATCGCCAAGATGGCGCGGTACTACTGGAACCTCATGGGCAAGCCCAAGAAGAAAACCATCATCAGCCGGGAGTACGCCTATCACGGGGTGACCATGGTGGCGACCAGTCTGAGCGGCCTGTCACCCATGCACACGCCGTTCGATCTGCCCCTGCCGCGGTTCGACCATGTGGCCGCGCCCTACTGGTACAAGCACGGCGGCGACATGAGCCCGGACGACTTCGGTATTGTGGCGGCGAAGGCGGTCGAGGACAGGATTATCGAACTTGGTGCCGACCAGGTCGCCGCCTTCATCGGCGAGCCGATCATGGGCGCCGGCGGCGTGGTCTTCCCGCCGGCCACCTACTGGGCCGAGATCCAGCGTATCTGCCGCGAGCACGACGTGCTGCTGATCGTCGACGAGGTGATTTGCGGCTTCGGCCGGACCGGCGAGTGGTTCGGCTGCGACACCTTCGATATCGAGCCCGACTTTATGACCATGGCCAAGGGTCTGTCGTCGGGCTACATGCCGATCTCGGGCCTCATGGTCAATGACCGCATCGCCGACCCGATCATCAACCGCGGCGAGTTTGTCCACGGCTTCACCTATTCCGGCCACCCGGTAGCGGCGGCGGTGGCCATGGAGAACGTCCGCATTCTGCGCGACGAAAAGATCGTCGAGACCGCCGGTACGGACACCGGGCCCTATCTCCAGGCCCGCCTGCGCGAACTGGCCGACCACCTGCTGGTCGGCGAGATCCGGGGTATCGGCATGATTGCCGGAATCGAGCTGGTCGAAGACAAGGCCGCGCGCAAGTCCTACGACGCCGGACGCAAGGTCGGTCAGACCTGCCGCGATCTCTGCACCGACAACGGCGTCGTGGTCCGCGCGGTCAGGGACGTTATCGTGCTGTCGCCGCCGCTGATCATTTCACGCGACGAGATCGACGTGCTGGTCAACACCCTGGCCCAGTGCCTCGACGAGACCGCGAAGACACTAGGTCTCTAGCAAAACGATCAAGCCGCGCGGCGCGCTCCGATGAAGTCGGTCCAGCGCGCCGCGATGGTTTCGCAGAACGCCAGCGAGCCGCCGATGTGGCGGTTGATCTGATCGTCGATGGTGGCGACGAAGGCGTTGTGGTAGTCGTCGTCGGGCAAGGATGATTTGGCGCCGGCGGTCCAATTCTGGACCATGGCCTGGCTGACCTCGAAGTGACACTGAAACCCGTAGGTCGCCTCACCGACCCGGTAAATCTGGTTGCTGCACAATTCACTGGTGGCCAACAGATGGGAGCCGGGCGGCATGTCGAAGGTCTGGTAATGCCATTCCATGATGTTCTGGGACGTCTTGAGGTCGGCCAGTAGAGGGTCGGTGGCGGCCTCGCCATTGAGGGATATTTCAACGAAACCAACCTCGGGCACAGTATGGAAATAGGCCCGGCCGCCAAGGGCCCGGGCAATTAGCTGGGCGCCCAGGCAAATGCCGAGTACCGGCCGCGCCGCGTGGTGGAATTCGGCGATCATCGCCGCCACATCGCCCAGGTAGGGATATTCGGCATCGTCGTGAGCGTTCATCACCCCGCCCAGAACCAGAAGACCGTCATAGCCGTCGATACCCGCCGGCAGCGTGCCGTCGTTGTCGAAGTTACAAATATCGAGGGTCGCGCAACAGGCCTTGAGGGCACCGCCGAATGCTTCGGGGCCGCCCGAGTTCTGAAACTGAAGGGTGAGAATATTCATAGAAACGTCCTGGTCTGTTTGGCGGGGCCACGATTGGCTTCTTTCCTACCTCAATTAGGCGCCGTGATAAAGCGCCCGACGAAGCTGATTTGTTAACACTTTCGGCGCATGTTCCGGGCTCGTGAGCGGCGGTAAAACCGGTGGACCGCCGCCAACCGCAATGCCCGGCCCGGGCTTATAGGGAGACCTGACATGTTCACGCTAAATTTGGCCGGTGTGTTCCAACGCTGGCAGAAGAGGAAAGCCACCCGGCGCGCGCTCTATGCCCTGAGTAACGAGCAGTTCCTCGATATCGGCATCATACGTTCGGAGGTCGAATACGTGGTCGCCGGCCAGTTGCCGCGCGGTCCCCGCTACACCCACTGACGCGCCCCCGCTCCAAAAACAACCGGGCCCGCGTATCCTCTGGATGCGCGGGCCCGTGGCGTTTGGGCCAGTCGTTTGACACCCGGCTGACCCGCCTCGTAGAGTCTACGGCCATTCCCCAATCTGCCGGAGCTTCATTTGTCCCTCGTCATTTCCACCTGGAACGTCAATTCCGTGCGGCTCCGCCTCGACAACATTGCCGCCCTCGCCGAAGAGCATAACCCGGACGTCATCTGCCTCCAGGAAACCAAGGTGGTGAACGACAGTTTCCCGCGCGATGCCCTGGCCGACCTGGGCTATCCCCACCAGGTGATCAACGGCATCAAGGGCTACAACGGCGTCGCCATTCTGTCGCGTCTGCCGTTTGTCGATTCAGGCATGCGCGAATGGTGCGGCAAGGCCGACGGCCGCCACGCCTGGACCGACCTGGAAAACGGCGTTGAGATCAATAATTTCTACGTCCCCGCCGGCGGCGACGTGCCCGATCCCCTGACCAACGACAAATTCGCCCACAAGCTCGACTTCCTCGGCGAGATGACCAACTGGTTCGCCGCCCGCAAGGCGCCGGATAACAAGCTGGTGCTGGTCGGCGACCTCAACGTGGCGCCGCTGGAAAACGACGTGTGGTCCCACAAGGCCCTGCTCAAGGTTGTCAGCCACACAGCCGTCGAAGTCGAGGCCATGACCGCGCTCATGGCCGCCGGCGACTGGATTGACGCCATGCGCCGATTTGTCCCACCGGAAGAGCGCCTCTACAGCTGGTGGAGCTACCGGGCCCGCGACTGGGACGACGCCGACAAGGGCCGCCGCCTGGACCATGTCTGGGTCACCCCGGCCCTGGAAGATGCTCTCGAATCCATCGCTGTCCTGCGCGACGCCCGGGGCTGGGAGAAACCGTCCGACCACGTGCCGGTAACGGTGACCATGAAACTGTGAGCGAGCACCTGCATCTCGCCGTCGATGGGCCCCGGGCGACCATCACCCTCGACCGTCCGGCCAAACGCAACATGCTGGAGACCGCCGACCTCGGCCATCTCGGCGCGCTGCTGACCTGGGTCGAGGCCGACCCGGCGGTGCTGGTGCTGGTGCTCACCGGAAGCGGCGACAAATGCTTCTGTTCGGGCTTCGCCCATGGCGACGTCTATGAGACCGACTGGCGAAACAATCCCATCGAAGCGGTGATCACCCAGCTCGAGGACATCACCCAACCGACCATCTGCGCGTTGAACGGTTCGGTCTACGGCGCCGCCGCCGACCTCGCCCTGGCCTGCGATTTCCGTATCGGCGTCAATGCCATGAAGCTGATGCTGCCGGCGGCAAAACTGGGAGTCATGTACAACGTCGGCGGTATGCGCCGTATCGTCGCCCGCCTCGACCCCGGCCCGGCGCGCCGGCTGCTGCTGGCCTGCGAGACCATGGCGGCGGACGAACTCCTGCGTATCGGTTACCTCGACTGGCTGGTCGGGCCGGACGAGCTGGCGGCGCGCACCGACGCCCTGGTCGAGACCCTGTCCGCCATGGCACCCGGCGCCGTCCAGGGCATGAAGCGCGCCCTGGTCGCCATCGAACGCGGCGCCCTCGACGAGGCCCGGACCAACGAGGAAATCCTCGCCACCTTTGCGTCGGACGATCTGGCCGAGGGTCTTGCCGCCTTCGCCGAGAAACGCAAGCCGCGCTTCACGGGTAAATGACGGTTATCCGCGTGGCCCTGGAGGCAGACGCGCCGGCGGTAACCGCCTGTGTGGCGGCGGCCTACGCGGTCTACGTGGAACGCATGAGCAAACCGCCCGGCCCCATGCTTGATGACTACACCAAGGTTATCGCCAAACACACGGTCTTCGTTTTGACCGAAGACAATGCGGTCATCGGCGTGGTGGTGTTGATCGATCAGGACGGCGGCCTATTGCCCGACAACGTGGCGATCCACCCGGATCACCAGGGCCAGGGCCATGGCGACCGCCTGATGGTTTTCGCTGAAGCCGAGGCGCGACGCCAGGGATACCCGTCGCTCGACCTCTACACCCACGAAATGATGACCGAAAACATCGCGCTCTACACCGCGCGAGGCTATGTGGAAACCACTCGCCGCCGAGTGTCCGGCTATGACCGGGTCTATATGCGAAAGCCGCTTCAGCCCCCACCTGACTCATGATGGCGCTTGATACATGAAATAGCGGCCTTCGCCGACACTGGCGGGGGGTGGCAGGGCCTGCCAGTTCGTCACCGTCATGGGCTGGTCGGCGACGATTACCCCGCCGGGCGCCATAAGTGGCGCCAGCCAGCCCGCCAGGCGCTCGCCCAGAGCCCGGCTGGCCGCCGCGTTGCCGGTACCGATGTCGGCGTTGGCCAGCGCCGCCGGCGCGCCGATGCGAGGACCGGCGCCGGGAAAGATATCGGCGAAATCACCGAGAAACATGTGGGCCTCATCGGGCACACAGTCCGGATGGGCGGCGATGCGGCGGTCAAACACGAAGATTTCGCGGCCGCCACATAGTTCACGTAAGTGGTCGTAGGTGCGACCGTTGCCGAGACCGATCTCAAGAACCGGGCCGGAAACCTCGCCAATCAGGCCGACGGCGGCGTCGATACAATCGCGCTGGGTCTCAAGCCGGCGGATGACGCTGTCGAGGCGACTCACTCTGTTGCGGCGAGCTTGCTGATCGCGTCCTGCAGCCGCCGGGTGGTGACATCGAGGCGCTGGGCCAGCTCACGCATGATCTCGATGGCGATCTGAGGAAACTGGCAGACCAGTTGGAAGAACAGCTCCTTGGAAATCTTCATGGTGGTGAGCTGGCTGGTCGCGGTCACCGTGGCGGTTCGCGGCACGTCGCACAACACGGCGATGTCGCCGACAAAGTCGTTCTTGCCCATGGTCGCTACGGTTATGGGGCCACCGGGAGCATCGATCAGGATGTCCGCGTCACCTTCGACAATGATGTACAGGGCGTCACCGTTGTCGCCCTGAAAGAACAGGCTGTCGCCGGCGTTGAAGGTCAGCCGCTGACTTGTGAAGGCGAGCAGCTTGAGCTTGCTGGCCTCGATCTTGGCGAACAGCGGAATGGTCCGTAGCAGTTCGACATCTTCCCCAAGCGGCATCTTATATCCTCCTCGAGCGGCTCCAATGACGGCCGATCATTCCGCCGCCATGAGCTCGGTCAAATGGGTATCGGGCTTGTTGAGTTCGACATACTCGCCTTGTTCGGCAACGTGGCCGCCACGCATGACCAGCACGCGGTCGAACTGGCTGGCCTGACTGGGCCGGTGCAGAATCCAGATCAGCCCAAGGCCCTTGAAGGCCTCGAGCAAATTCCTGGTGACCGTGGTCTGGGTGGCGCCATCGAGGGCCGCCGTACCTTCGGAAATGATGAATACATCCGGACGCTTGAGCACGGCCCGGGCAATGGCCAGCTTCTGACGCTGGCCGGTCGACAGGCGCGAGCCACCGATGCCGACCTGGAAGTCGAGCCCGACCTCGACCACCGTGTCGCGCAGACCAAGCTCGTCGATCACCTCGCTGATCAACCCGCCGACCCGGCTTTCCGCCTGGGCCTGGCCGAATACCAGCTTGCCGAACAGGATGTTGTCCTGCAGGGTGCCGGCGGCGTTGTAGTGTTCGGCGTCGAAAAACTCGATGGCGCCCTTGAGGTTCTCGGGCATATCGCGGGCAAAGGCGGCACGAGCCTCAAGCAGCCGCACCTGCATGTCATCCTCGATCACGCCAAGACGGTGACGCGCGGGAATTAACTTGAGCGGCAGGGCCAGCAGGCGGCGCTGGTCGTCAGCGTCGAGTTCACCAAGATTGTCGATGTCGGCGCGGCCGATCAGGTCCTTGTAGTCTGGTAGTTCGTCGGCCTTGATGAAGCTGAACTGCTCAAAGAACTCATGATCGGGCGCCAGGTCCGAGAAAATTTCCAGCATGGTCACCGCTACCTGATGGCCGTCGCGCAGCAGATCATCGGTCAGACCGCAGCTATCCAGGGTCGAACGGAGATAGCGGTTGTCGGCCAGGTTCTCGACGTCGAAGGTGTCGCCGACCTGGGTGCCGAACAGCAGGTTTTCCGCCACGGTGGCGTTGGTGTTGTAGCTTTCGCGGTCGAAGGATTCGACCAGCCCGGCGCAGTCCGGCGCGGCGAGCCGTTCGCGCAGGGTGGCGCGGGCGGCGAGGATACGTTCGGCCACATCGGGCCGCGCCGCCGGGTCGATGGTGCCGCGCAGGCCAAAATCATAAACGTCGGTGATCATCTCGGCGACGGCCAGGGCGTGGATGCCCTCGGCCATGAGTGCCTCGCGGCTATCGACACCCGCCGCACCGTAATCGATCCAGTCGGCCTTGATGTCGTTGGTCGAGTTACCCGACAACTCGGCCTCCTTGAGGTGCCACGCCCAGTTTGCTTCATCATCGTGCTCGGCCGCACCAAGGGGCCGGTGCTTGAGGCCGTAGATCAGGTTGTCGCCGACACTGGCGGAGACAAAAAACGGAGCAGCGCCGGCGAAGGCCATGCGATGGCCGGTTACCGCTTCGGGCAGATTACCAAGCTCCTTGCCGCCCATGTCGATACGGCCGCCGGTGGGGTCGATCAATCGGCTGAGCATCAGGGCGAGTTCTTCCTTACCACTGCCGCTGGCGCCGACGATGGCGACCCGCTCGTCGAGGCTGAAGTTGAACGACACCCCGTCGATGATCTTGACGTCGTCGTCGGTCAGGGAAAGATTGGCCACGGCCAGATTGCCACTGAGCGGCTCTGGCGCCCCGTCGTCGGCTGCCATCTCCTCTTCGTCACGCATGCCCGCGGGCTCGAACTGGGACACCACCTGATCGTACTTGATCTTAGCGTCAGCCTGAATCTGATAGAAGTTGAGCAATTCCTTCCACGGCGAGGCGATGTCCTTCTGGGCGCCCATGACGGCGACCAGGGCGCCAATCGACAAGTCGCCCACAATCACCAGATAGCCGCCCACCGAGAAGAACATCAGCGGCGTGAACTGGTTGATGAAATTGTTGAGAAACTTAACGAAGAACTTCTTGCGGAAAATGTCGAAGCGGATACGGAAAATATCGCCGAGACGGTGCGAGAAGTCGGCAAGCTCGTAATTTGCCGTGTCGTTGGCATGAATTTCCTGGGTCCCCGAGACGGTCTCGCCGATGCGGTCGGCGAGCTTGCGCACATGACGCACCCGCTCCTTGCCCAGCAGGTTGACCTTGCGCTGGAGCTTGGGAATGACATAGCCCTGAACCGGATAGAACATCAGCGCCATGAGCCCGAGCTTCCAGTCCTGGGCCATGATGAAAATTAGCGCCGTGATCAGCAGTCCGCCCTGAAAAACCGGCAGGGTAAAGGCATCGCCGATGAAACCGCCGAGCGGCTCGACCTCGGCGGTGATCATGGGAATTATCTCGCCCTGGGAGACCTTGCGAAAGTGCGGCAGAGGAAACCGCAGGATGCGGGAATAAAGTTGATAGCGCAGCCGGCGCAACATGCGTTCGCCAAGCAAACCTTTGAAAACGTTGATGTAATATTTGAGGCCGCCATTGATGATCACCAGTACGAGGTAGATCGCGCAGAGGGTGTAGAGCAGCGGCTCGCGGTCAAGCTGAACGATGTCGACGCCGAAGAACCCAACCGGGTCGAGATAGGTTTTCGACTCGGTGTTCAGGGCGCCGTTGATGATCTTCTTGGGGATTTCCAGGGAGACGTAATAGAATGGCAACGAAATCAGCGTGATCGCCAGCACCATGAACTGCTGGCGCATGCTGTAGCGGACGATGAATTTAAACGCAGTTTTTTCCATTGCCACATACCCGGCCGCGCCGTTTGCGCGGGCCTTATGTTCCCCTGCTTGATAGCGGACGAAACATTAACCCAGCTTCGACAGCGGGTAAACGCTTTCGCGCCCGACCAAATACCTATCGTAAAAGGGAAAACATGCTTTCGCCAGAGGTTTGTATGTGCCAAGGTCGACCATAAATAACAAGTTTAACGTGTTGCAATTGCGCGTAGTTCGGACGTAAAAACTGAGTGCTGGCCGATTTGATTCTTGGCACGGTGTCCATAACTGGGTCAAAGTGCCGTCAGCGCACGTAGGGGAGCGGTAAGTCGGTGCGGTCCTGAATTGGGGGTCCGTTGACATCGTGAGAGAGACATTTCGGCGTTGTCGCCGCTGGCGATTCGCGTGCCATTGCGGCGGTAGACAGACTGGGTGGAAGTAGAAGACTGGGATGACCATGAGCCAAGCCTCTGGCGACCGGCGAATACTGATCTATAGCCACGATACTTTCGGGCTGGGACACCTGAGGCGGTGCCGGGCCATCGCCCATGCCTTGGTGGAAGAGTACAAGCATCTTTCGGTGATGATTCTCTCGGGCTCGCCGATCATCGGCAGCTTCGATTTCCGCGCCCGCGTCGATTTCATCCGCGTGCCCGGCGTCATCAAGCTGCGCAATGGCGAGTACACCTCGCTCAACCTGCATATCGACATCGAACACACCCTGGCCATGCGCGCCTCGATCATGCGGCACGCGGCCGAGATTTTTGACCCCGACATCTTCATCGTCGATAAGGAGCCCCTGGGCCTGCGCGGCGAGGTGCTCGACACCCTGACCATGCTCAAGGAGCGCGGCACCCAACTGGTGCTCGGCCTGCGCGACGTGCTCGACGAGCCGGCCCTGCTGATGCCCGAGTGGCGGTGCAAAAATGTGCTGCCGGCGCTGCGCGATCTCTACGACGACATATGGGTCTACGGCCTGCCGCAAATCTGGGACCCCCTGGCCAACATCGGCCTGCCCCAGGCGGTGCGCGACAAAGTCACCTTTACCGGCTACCTGCCGCGGCCCATGCCGTCGACCCCGCTGCCGACGGTGGCGGAACTGGTCGAGGAGCCTTACCTGCTGGTCACCACGGGCGGTGGTGGCGATGGTGACGGCTTGATCGACTGGGTGTTGCGGGCCTACGAAAGCGCCTCGCCACCGCCGTGGAACGCACTTCTGGTGCTTGGGCCGTTCATGCAGCCCGAGATCCAGGCCCAGTTCCAGCAACGAGTGGCCGCCAATCCGCGGCTCAAGGCAATCGTCTTCGATACCCACCTCGAGCCGCTGATGGTCAACGCCGCCGGCATCGTCGCCATGGGCGGCTACAACACTTTCTGCGAAATTCTGTCGTTCGACAAACCGGCGTTGATCGTGCCCCGCGAGGTTCCGCGCATGGAACAGGCGATCCGCGCGACCCAAGCCCGTGACCACGGCTTGATCTCCATGCTGCTCGACAACAACGGGCGCAATCCGGAGATCATGGCTGACGCCCTGCGCGATCTGCCCCATCGCGGAGCGCCTTCCAAGGTGGTGATCCCGAGGCTGCTCGACGGCATTAAGACGGTCAACCGATTGGTTGGCCGCCGCCTTGAGAGTCGCAAGCGGGACAGCGTGGCGACGCCCGCACGCCAGACCGGGTAGATCAGCACTACAGTGAGCGGTACGGTCGCCTTCATCCTCAAGGGCTATCCACGGCTTTCCGAGACCTTTATCGCCCAGGAAATTCGCGCCCTGGAGCAGGCCGGCCTGGCAATTTCCATCATCTCCCTGCGCCATCCTACCGACAGCCATCGCCATCCAATCCACCTTGAGATCGAGGCACCGGTAAGCTATCTGCCCGAGTACCTGTCGCGCCAACCGCTGCGTCTGTGGCGAGGCTGGCGCCGGGCCCGGCGCATGGTCGGCTACCGTGCGGCGCGTCAGGTCTGGTTCGACGATCTGCGGCGCGACCTCAGCGCCAACCGGATGCGGCGCTTCGGTCAGGCCCTGGTCCTGGCCGCCGAGCTCAACCCGGCTATCGGCCATCTCCATGCCCATTTTCTTCACACACCGTCGTCGGTCACCCGCTACGCCGCCCTGATTACCGGCCTGCCATGGAGTTGTTCGGCTCACGCCAAGGACATCTGGACCTCGCCGGAGTGGGAGAAGCGCGAGAAGCTGGCGTCCTGCCATTGGGCCGTCACCTGTGCCGCCGCCAGCTTTGATCACCTAAACGCCCTGGCGCCCCGGGGCCGGGTCGAACTGGTCTATCACGGCCTCGATTTCAGCCGCTTTTCCGCCTGTCCAGCAGCGTCCGAGGGTCGGCCTCGCGACGGTAGCGACAGTGACCACCCGGTGACCATTCTGGCGGTCGGCCGGGCGGTGGAGAAGAAGGGTTTCGACGATCTGCTGGCGGCATTGGCGGCGCTGCCCGACGATCTGCACTGGCGCCTGATTCATTTCGGCGGCGGCGAAAAACGCCAGGCTCTGGCTGATCAGGCCCAGGCCGCCGGCCTCGATGGCCGCATCGAATGGCGCGGCGCCCAGCCCCAGGATGTGGTGTTGGCCGCCTACCGCAATGCCGATCTGTTCGTCCTGCCGTCACGCATCGCCGGCGACGGCGACCGCGACGGCTTGCCCAACGTGCTTATGGAGGCCATGTCCCAGGGCCTCTGCGTGATCTCGACCCGGGTCTCGGGCATCCCCGAACTGATCGACGACGGCGATACAGGCCGGCTGATCGACGGTGGCGACTGCCCCGCCCTTGCGGATATTCTGGCCGAATTGATTGCCGACCCGGCCCAGCGCGAACGCCTCGGCCAGGCTGGCGACGTACGGGTGCGGCGCGACTTCGCCATGGATGGCGGCATCGAACGCCTTGCGGTGAAATTCGGCGTGGCGGGTTAGAATACAGTCATGGAGATCGCGTTCTACGCTCCCCTCAAGGCGCCGGACCATCCGGTGCCGTCCGGCGACCGGCGCATGGCCGGATTGCTGATGGCGGCACTCCGGGCCGCCGGCCACGACGTCATGCTTGCGTCGCGCTTGCGCAGCTATGAGGGCCAGGGCGACGCTGTCAGTCAGGCCGAAATTCGCGCCGCCGGCGAGGCCGAAGCGCAAACCCTGGTTGAGCGCTTCCAGGAAACCTGGCAGCGGCCACAGGCGTGGTTCACCTATCACCTCTACCATAAAGCGCCCGACTGGCTGGGGCCGGCCGTTAGCGCGGCCCTGGATATTCCCTATGTGGTGACCGAAGCATCGTTCGCCTCGAAGCAGGCGCAAGGTCCCTGGGCCGATGGTCATGACGCCGTGGCCGCCGCCCTTGGCCGGGCCGGCGCCGTCCTGGCCGTGACCGAGGATGACCGGACTGGTCTGCGGCCTCTGGTGAGCCATGGTGAACGGCTGATTGCCCTCGTCCCGTTTCTCGACCCAGCGCCTTATGAGGCGGCTGGTGACACAGCACGCCAACGCCTGGCCAGTGAGCGGCAACTCGACCCCGCCGTGCCGTGGCTGTTGACCGTGGCCATGATGCGTCCCGGCGACAAACTCGTCTCCTACCAGCGCCTGGGCGCCGCTCTGGCGACTTTGCAGGGCCGGCCCTGGCAGTTGCTGGTGGTCGGAGACGGGCCGGCGCGGGACGCGGTTGAGACAGCCCTGAGCGGCCTTGGCGACAACCGGGTGGCCTATGCCGGCGAACAACCCGAAGACGCCCTGCCCGCCTACTACGGCGCCGCCGACGTGATGGTCTGGCCGGCGGTCAACGAGGCCTACGGCATGGCCTTGCTCGAGGCCCAGGCGGCGGGACTGCCGGTGGTCGCCGGTCGGGTGCGCGGGGTCGGCGATGTGGTTCGCGACGGCGAGACCGGGCTGCTGACCAACGATGGCGACGGCGCGGGCTTCGCCGAAGCCGTTAGACGGCTGCTTGACGACAGCGACCTTCGTCGTGATCTGGGCACGGCGGCGCGGGCCTCGGTGGCGGCCCACCACAGCCTCGACCAGGCGGCAGCCACCCTCGATCATGCCCTGGCCGTGGCCGGAATCGCGTCATGACCCGCCTCGCCTTAATTCGTCATGCGCCGACCACCTATAACCAGCAGAGCCGTATGCAGGGCGCCCGCGACGTCCCGCTTAGCGCCGAAGGCCGGAAGACGGCTGCTGGCTGGAAGGTGCCGGCCGAACTCGCCGCCTTCATCTGGCAGACCAGCCCCCTGGCACGGACCCGGGAAACCGCGCGGCTCATGGGCATCCATAATCCGACCATCGAGCCGCGGCTGATCGAAATGGACTGGGGCCGGTGGGAAGGCTGTCTGATTGACGAACTGCGCGCCGAATTGGGCACCGAGATGGCCGACAACGAGGCCGACGGTCTGGATTTCCGGCCCGAGGGCGGCGAGAGCCCGCGCGACGTCCAGGCTCGCCTTACGCCATGGCTGGCAAAAATTGCCGGCGCCGGGCGCGACACGGTTGCCGTCACCCACAAGGGCGTGATTCGGGCGATCTTCGCCCAAGCCATGGACTGGGACATGACCGGCCGGCCGCCGGCCCGCCTCGACTGGACGATGGCCCATATTTTCACGATCGACGACCACGGCCGGCCCACGGTCGAGCGCCTCAATCTCCCGCTGGTCGCGCCGTGACTTCTGACGCTCTTACTGGGGTGCTGTTCCATGTCCAGCACTTGTTGGGAATCGGCCATTTGCGGCGCATTGCCATGGTCGCCCGGGCCACGGCGGCGCGTGGCCTCGACGTCACCGTAGGGAGCGGCGGCATGGCCATCGATCATTTCGACCTGGGCGCCGCTAAGTTTCACCAATTGCCGGCACTGCGGGCCGCCGATGCCAGCTTCTCGGCCCTGCTCGACGAGTACGGCACGGCGATCAACGGTGACTGGCGTCAGCGGCGCTGCGCCGAGACGCTCAAGCTCTTCGCCGAGCAGACCCCGGCGGTGCTGGTGGTCGAGACCTTTCCCTTCGGTCGCCGCCAACTGGCCTTCGAGCTGCTGCCCCTTGTGGCCGCCGCCAGGGCAGCGGGAACGATTGTTGTATCGTCGGTACGCGACATTCTGACCTCGCGCAAACCGGCCCGCACGGAAGAAGCGGCGGCCTGGGTCGTGGAACATTTCGACCACGTGCTGGTCCACGGTGATCCGGGTCTGGTCAGCTTTGATGACAGCTTTCCCGCGGCCCGGAAGATTGCCGGCAAGTTGACCTATACGGGCTATGTGGCGGCGGCGGTGGAATCCAGCGGCACGGACACGGCGGGACGGGACGAAGTCATCGTCTCGGCGGGCGGTGGCGCCGTGGGCGCGCCTTTGCTCGATGCCGCCCGCGCCGCGCGACCGCTATCGCGCCACGGCGGCAATCGCTGTTGGCGACTCCTGGCCGGCGCCAATCTCGATGACAACGCTTTCGCCGCCCTTGCCATCGGCGCCCCCGAGGGGGGGGTGGTCGAGCGCGCGCGGGCCGATTTTCCGACCCTGCTGGCGAACTGCGCCGTATCGGTGTCCCAGGCTGGTTACAATACGGTAGTGGAAATCCTGCAAGCAAAAGCCCGGGCCGTGCTGGTACCCTTCGCCCGCGGCGGCGAGACGGAACAGGCACTGCGCGCCGGGCGACTTCACGCTCTCGGCCGGGTCACCACCCTGGACGAGGACGGCATGACACCGGCGCGCCTGGCCGAGGCGGTCGACAGGGCCCTGGTCGCGCCAGCACCAGGGGCAACGAAAATCGCCATGGATGGGGCCGAGCGCAGTGCCGCGCTCATTGCCGGGTGGGCAAATGACTAGTTGGCGGGACCTCAGCGATGAGCTCGACCGCTGGGCCGAGGCCGGGCGCCGGGCCACCCTGTGGTGGCGCGACGACGACGCCGCCCATGCCACGGCGGCCCTCGACTGGCTTCTCACCCTGCGCCGACGCCTTGAGATCCCGCTGGCCCTAGCGACCACGCCGGCGCTGATTGACGACCATGCCGCCACAGCGATCGTGGATGACGCCGGCGCCACCGTATTGCAGCACGGTTATGCCCACCACAATCACGCCATCGCCGGCGAACGCAAGGCGGAGCTGGCGGCGAGCCGCAACCCGAACATCGTCATGGACGAGTTGGTACTCGGTCGGCAGCGGCTGGAGACCCTGTTCGGCGATCGCGCGGTGCCGGTTCTGGTGCCGCCGTGGAATCGCATCGGTGACGGCCTGGCGCCACGCCTCGGCGGTGCCGGATATTGCGGCCTGTCGACCTACGGCCCACGACCCCGGCGGCAGGCGTCGCCCGGCGTTCTCCTGGTTAACGCCCATATCGACCTGATTGACTGGCGCGGTCACCGGGGATTCGTGGGCGACGACAGTGCCTTGAGCCTTGCCGTAGACCATTTGGCGACCCGACGGCTGAACAGCAGCGACGACGATGAGCCCACCGGCCTGTTGAGTCATCATCTCGCCCATGATGAGGGGTGCTGGGATTTTATCGCGGCCCTGGCGGCGGCGACCCAGGCTCATCCGGCGGCGGACTGGCTGGACGCCCGGGTAGTTTTCGCGGACATTCCATGACCATTTCCCCCGCGGTCAGCATTCACCGCTACCCGGTTTCATCGGTGGTGGCCGATTACCTGCGCGCGGTCGCCGGCATGGCGCTGACCCTGGGGCCTTTAGTGTTCTTTAACCTTGTTACGCCAATGGTGTACATTCTCGGGGGCCTCGGTGCATTGTTCCTCGTTTTCGGGATTCGCACAGTGTTGCGACACCTCACATTCGTCGAGGTTTCCACTGAGGGAATCGCGATAGGAGGACCAGCGGGCCGTGCAGTCCGTTGGCAAGATCTCGACGCTATGTCACTGAACTACTACACCACGAAGCGCGATAAACAGGAAGGCTGGATGCAGCTCAAAATCAAGGAAAAGGGCCGCGTCGTGGCGCTTGAATCCTCGCTTCCCGGTTTTAACGCCATTGCCGCCCAGGCCTTCGAGGCCGCCCGCGCCAACGGGGTCGATCTCGATGCTCGGACCGTGGCCAATCTGCCGGCCCTCGGCATCGTCATGCCCGAGGACGGTCCATGAGCAACATTCTCACCATCCGCGATCTGGCCATCGGGTTTGAAGTTCAGGACAGCTTCGTGATCGCCGTCGACGGCGTGTCATTTGGCATTCGCCAGGGTTCGACCATTGCCCTGGTCGGTGAGTCCGGATCGGGCAAATCGACCATCGCCCAGGCAATCATGGGCATTCTGCCCAAGGTGGCGCGGATCAGCGGCGGCGAGGTCATCCTGCACGATTCGCGCGACGGCTGCCCCGACGTGGACATCGCCAAGCTCAAGCGCGACGGCGCCGCCATGAGGGCGATTCGCGGCGGGCAAGTCTCGATCATTTTTCAGGAACCCATGACCTCGTTGTCCCAGTTGTACACGGTGGGCAATCAGGTCGGCGAGGCCCTGCATCTGCACCGTGACGTCAACCGCGCCACCGGCCGCGAGTTGACCATCGAGACCCTGCGTCTGGTCGGCTTCCCCGATCCGGCGAGCGCCTACAAATCCTACCCGTTCGAGCTCTCCGGCGGCTTGCGCCAGCGGGCAATGATCGCCATGGCGCTGATCTGCCGTCCGGCCCTGCTGATCGCCGACGAGCCGACTACCGCGCTGGACGTCACCATCCAGGCCCAAATCCTCAAGCTCATCGCCGATCTCCAGGCCGAGTTGGGCATGGCGGTACTGATGATCACCCATGATCTGGGCGTCGTCGCCAATGTGGCCGAGGAAGTGGTCGTCATGTACCACGGCAAGATCATGGAAAGCGGCTCCCTGACCGACATTTTCCGCAATTCCCAGCATCCCTACCTCAAGGCGTTGCTCGACGCGGTGCCGCGCTTCGACATGGCCGAGGGCGAACGCCTGGTGCCGATTCGCGCCATCGAGCCGGTCAAGGCGATCCTGCTGGAGCAAAACGCAGCGCCGATTGCGACGAACGGTTCCGGCAGCGACAAGCCACTGCTGTCCGTGCGCAATCTGTGCAAGTCATTCTCGCTGCGCAAACAGGGATGGTTCGGCGGTGAGGACGAGGGTCGCGCCATTGCCGTCGAGGACGTCAGCTTCGATATCAAGCGCGGCGAATGCCTCGGGCTGGTCGGTGAATCGGGCTGCGGCAAAACCACCACCAGCAAGCTGATCATGCGGGCCCTGACCACGGATTCCGGCACCGTACACTACAACGAGAACAGCCACGACATCGACGTACTAGGGCTTGATAACGAGGAATTGCTTGGGTTTCGCCGCAAGGTCCAATTCATCTTCCAGGACCCATTCGGGTCGCTCAACCCGCGCATGACCGCTTTCGACATCATCAGCGAACCCTTGATCATCCATAACGTCGGCAGCCAACAGGAGCGCATGGACCTGGTCCGCGAACTGATGCGCCTTGTCGGCCTCGATGTGCGTTATCTGAGACGCTACCCGCACAGCTTTTCCGGTGGCCAGCGCCAGCGTCTGGGCATTGCCCGGGCCCTTGCCCTGAGGCCCCAGCTGCTGATCTGCGACGAACCGGTATCGTCCCTCGACGTCTCGATCCAGGCGCAAATCCTCAATCTGCTGCAGGACCTCAAGGAACAACTGGGCCTGACCTATCTGTTCGTCACTCATAATCTGGCGGTGGTCGACTACATGGCCGACCGCATTGCGGTCATGTGCGCCGGGCGCTTGGTCGAACTGGCGACGCCTGAGGAGCTGTTCCACAATCCCATGCACCCCTATACTCGGACATTATTGGCTGCGGTGCCCTATCCCGATCCAGACCGCCGGCTGAATTTCGACGAGGTATTGAAGAACAAGACGCCCAATCTCGCCGCCTGGCCGGCGCCTTTCACCATCGATGGCGTAGCGCCGACCACCATGGTCGATCTCGGCAGCGGCCACTCGGTGCGGGCCGCCGTGGGCGCAAACCTTTCGGAGATTACTTCATGATGCTCATCAGACAAGTTTTCGCCGCCCTAGCCGTGGTCGGATTGGCCACCACCGGGCTCCCGGCGGTCGCTGGTGAGTATATGGAGCCGCCGTTTCTTGCCGAACAGGTAACCGCCGGCACGCTTCCCGCGATCACCGACCGCCTGCCCGACAGCCCCATGGTGGTGACCTTCCAGGGCGATTACCAGACCGGCGAGTACGGCGGCGACCTGCGCATGATCATGGCCAAGCAAAAAGACATCCGCATGATGATGGTCTACGGCTATGGCCGGCTGGTCGGCTATGACGCCAACCTCAATCTGGTACCCGACATCCTCGCGAGCATCGACGTCGAGGAAAACCGCATCTTCACCATGCACCTGCGCTCAGATCACCGCTGGTCCGACGGCGAGCCGTTCACGTCGGAGGCCTTCCGCTACTACTGGGAGGACGTGGCCAACGACGAGACCACGTCGCCGGTGGGACCGCCCAAGGCTTTGCTGCTCGATGGCGAAGCGCCAACCGTCGACATCATCGACGACGTCACCGTGCGCTACAGCTGGTCGAAACCCAACCCGTTCTTCTTGCCGGCCCTGGCCGGGGCGCGGCCGTTGTTCATCTATCGCGCCGGTCACTACCTCAAACAGTTCCATGCCCGTTATGCAGATGCCGACGAACTGCAGCAGCGGGTCGACGAAGCCAAAACCAAAGACTGGGCTGGGCTGCACCACCGCAAGGACCACCAGTACCGCTTCGACAATCCCGATCTGCCGGTGCTGCAGCCATGGCGCAACGTCACCTGGCCGCCCTCTGAGCGTTTTGTGTTCGAGCGTAATCCCTATTACCACCGGGTCGATGAGGCCGGACACCAGCTTCCCTATATTGACCGCCTGGTCATCAGCGTCGCCAACAACAAGCTGATCCCGGCAAAGACCGGGTTCGGCGATTCCGATCTCCAGGCCCGCTACATCCGCTTCGACAACTACACCTTCCTCAAAGAGAACGAAAAGACCAACGGTTTCGGCACCCGCCTGTGGAACACCGTGCGGGGCTCGCAGATCGCCCTTTTTCCCAACCTCAACGCGGCCGACGACGGCTGGCGGGGCCTAGTGCGTGACGTTCGGTTCCGCCGCGCACTA
>CAZYDR010000057.1:0-23150 GCA_964645285.1 uncultured Alphaproteobacteria bacterium | reverse complement strand
TATTGAATCAATCTATCCCAATTCATACAATCAAATTAATAGGTCCTGAGCCTAGGGGAAGATACCATGTCACAATATCTCAAGGATCAGGTCGACTGGCCGCAACCGTTCCCGCCGGAAGAGTACGCCGAGCGCCGGGCCAAGACCCGCGCCGCCATGACCACGGTCGGGATCGACGCGATCTACGTGACCGTACCGGCGGATATCACCTGGCTCACCGGCTACGACATGATCTGGTATCACATGCGCAGCCTGACCGGCCTGCTGCTCGAAGCCGGCGCCGACGACCACGGCCTGTTCTTCGACGTGCCGGGCCATACTACCATCGTCATGACCACGCCCGAGATTGAAGAGGTGGCGTGGTTCGCCCGGGGACCGGTGGAGGACGCCATCAAGTTCGCCGCCGACACGGTGATCGGCCGCGGCCTGGGCGCCGGCAGGACCGTCGCCACCCAGCGTTTCACTTACGGCACCCACGCCGACACCACCGACGGGCTCAGCGCCGCCATCGCCAAGGGCGGGGCCACGGTGGTCGATGGCTCGTTCCTGGTGGAAGGTGCGCGTTTGGTCAAATCGCCGCGCGAAGTGGCGGTGGTGCGCGAAGCCTCGGCCATCGCTGACGCCGCCATGACGGCGGCCCGCGATGCGTTGAAGCCGGGCATCATGGAAACCGAGATCGAAGCCATCATCATGGGCGAACTCATGGCGCGCGGCGGCGGCTATCCCGGTATCCGCACCATGATCGGGTCAGGCCCACGCGCCGGCACTCACCACAGCCCGGCCCAGCACCGCAAGGTCAAGCAGAACGAACTGGTATTCATCGACTTCTGCTCATCCCTGCACCGCTACCACGTCAACCTCAACCGCACTTTCGCGGTCGGCCAGCCGGACCAACGCTGGATCGATCTGATGGACAACTCAGCGGGCTGCATCGACGCCATTGTCGATGGTATCAAGCCCGGCGATTCCATGTTCAAGGTGCATACCATCTCCGACGACTACACGGACTCCAACGGCCTGCGCGACATCATGTGGTACAACGGCGGTTACACCGTGGGCGTCGCCGTACCGCCCGACTGGGTCGGCAACCACAAGACCCATCCGACCCCTGACACCCCCGACGACCGGCCCCTCGAAACCGGCATAGTGTTCAACCTGGAGAACCAGTTCGACGTCTGGGAGAACTGGCCGGGGGGTAGCGGCGCCGCCTATATCGATACCTTCCTGATGACTGACAGCGGGCTGGAAGTGTTGTCGAAGTTGCAGCGTAACCTAGTGGTGGTTTGAGGTGACGTTCGCGGCCTTCGCGACGATCCAGTTGCGAAAGGCGGCGATGCTCGGGCGATTGGTCGCGCCTTCGCGGCATGTGAGCGAATAGATCACCTTTGGCGGGGTTTCCAAGTCAAACAGCTTTACAAGCGTGCCATTGGTGATCTCGTCGTTGGTCAGGGCGCTATAGGCGAGTGCCACCCCGTGGCCCTCCTCGGCGGCTCTCATGGTCAACTCGCAATGGACAAAACGCGGGCCCCTCATCGTCTCCAGCATCTTGCTGTCGGCGCATGTGAACCATGTGTCCCAGTCGTCGCCAACGATTTCACGCAGCAACGTCACGTGGGCCAGGTCCTCGGGTTTCTCAATGGCCGATCCGTTCGCCAGCATCTTGGGGCTACAGACAGGGTACCCCCGGCATTCGTGTTGATATTCACCGGGCTGATGAACATGGAGGCGGACTACACCTTCCTCTCGCGGATAACATTCTTCGCGGTGTGATGCTTATCTCAACCGCCCTCGCCCATGGTAATTTGCATACCGGCAGTACTGGTGGTGGCGATGCGGTTCTGATAATTCTTGCCGTTGCCATGTTCATGGCGTTTGGCTATCGCCAGCACAAGAAACGGCAGCGCCTGTCGAGGACGACCATGGCGACCACAGTCGATGCCGATAGCTGAACTTCATCGGCGACGGCGCGGCGTGAATTGGGCTACGGCGGCCGCTCTTTTGTTGTTAGCCGCGTTGTTCTACGCCATAACCTTCGTGAAGTTCAGCGGCGGATCATGAAATTAGATAGGGAACGCGACAATGTTCGAAGAATTTGAAAACAAGAACGTCGGGCTGGTGGCGTCGATCATCGGTGGCGCCGTCCTCCTAATCGGTCTCGCCGGCGTGGTCGTCAACATTTACGTCACGTAATCGACGGCCAATCGCGGCCAAACCCAAATCAGAGCAACTCGATAATAATCTCCGTGGGACCGGTGGGCGCGTTGATCGCCCAACCGTGGCCGGTCATGTCATAGGGACACGACGACACCGCGCAGACCATATCCATGTGTGCTTCAAGCACCACATAGCCGCCCGGCTTGACCACCGGCGCCTTCGGCGTGCTGAACATGAAGCCGTCTTCCACCGTGGTGGTGGTGAAGAAATTCACAGCCAGGGGAAAGACCGGAGGCTCATGGCCGATCATGGCCAGGGCTTCGTTGAGGTTGCCGACACAACTTCGATGGTCGGGCACGCCAAATTCGGCATAACGGATCGGATCGCACGGCGCGATGATAAGATCGTGAATGCCGTCGGCGGCATCCTCGACCATCTCGACCATGGGCCGGCGCTTGCGGCTGACCATGACATCGCCGACCCGGGGATGCAGCGCGCGGGTTGCCATCCAGCTATGGTGCGGCGACAGGCCTTCGCTCATATCGTCGGCGCAAAATGCAAAAAAATCTGCCGACTGCTGGCCCTTGGGCGAGACCAGTCGGAACTGCTTGCCCTTGGCGATATTAAACGCGCGGCCGTGGCCGGGCGGTATTTCGATGGTTTCCATGTATTCCTCTGTGTTTATACCCAGTCAGTATAGACGCCGGTTCCCCGTTTGCGGATCTGGCCGCCGATGATAACCCGTTGTATCTCCGATGAGCCCTCCCAAATGCGCTCGACCCGGACATCGCGGTACAATCGCTCGATCGGGTTCTCGCGCATATAGCCGCGCCCACCCATAATCTGCAGCGCCTTGTCGATGACCCGCCCGGCCATTTCCGAACAGAAAAGTTTCACGGCGCTGGCCCGGGCGTGGATCAGCTTACGGTCGAGGCCGTTGTCGATCTCCCAGTTGACCCGATAGAGCATGCACTTGGCAGACATGATCTCGGTCGCCATGTCGGCGAGCATGAACTCGATGCCCTGGAAGCTGCTGATCTTCTGGCCGAACTGCTCGCGCTCCTGGGCGTAATCGTTGGCCACCTCGAAAGCCCGAATGGCGGCGCCGACCGTGTGGGCGCCGATCGACAGCCGGGCCCCGGTGAACCAGTCCTTGGTCATCTCGTAGCCGCCACCGATCTCGCCGAGAATGCGGTCCTCGCCGACCTCGACGTCCTCGAAAAGGAACTCCGGGTGCTCGAAGACGAAGGTGTGCATGAAGTGGGGTGTTCGTTTGGTGGATACGCCGGGCATGTCCTTATCGACCAGGAACAGGGTCGGCTTCTCCGGGTCGCCGTCCACATGGGCGTGAACGATGATGTAGTCGGCCACGTCGCCGCAGGTAACGAACCACTTCTCGCCGTTCAGCACATAGCCGCCGTTGCGCCGCATGGCCGTGGTCTTGACGTAGCTCGGGTCGCTGCCGGCGTCGGGCTCGGAAACCGCATAGCACTCCAGGCGGTCGCCCTTGATCGTGGGAATGAGAAATTTCTCGATCTGATCCGGCGTGCCTTCAAGGAGCGGACCCGACGGGCTCCACACCATGTACCACATGGCGCCGGTAGCCTTGCCCAGTTCCTCGCGCATGAGCGTGCTCTGAAGATGGCTACAACCCTGGCCGCCGAATTCCACCGGCGTCATGGCCGCATTGAGCTTGTAGTCGAGGATCGCCTGCTTGATCCGGGCGAGGCTCTCGGCCGAGAGACAGCCGTTCTCCTCAAGCTCCATCTCCACCGGGTAGACGTATTTCTCGATAAACTCGCGGGCCCGCTGTTGCCAGTCAAGGTCGGCGTTGGTCAGTCTCAGGTCCATGGTTAGTCCCCTCAGTCTGCCGCAGCCTCCCGTGGTTTCTGGCGCTCCGCCCGGGTCGCGGCCTCGTCAATGACAAACGTCTCCGAATTGATTACCACGCCAAAGCGCTCGCGAACCTGATCGAGGTTGTAGTAGCCGCGCCGCACGTCGCGCTCCACCAGGGCCGGATCCCGCGCCATGGGGTCGCCGAAGCCACCGCCGCCCGGCGTGGTCACGATAACCGTGTCACCCGGCGACAACTGGACGTCCTGGTCCTTGGACAGATGCGGCGGGTAATAGAGCTCGCCACCACGATCGACCACCACGGTATTGGTGCCGCCGTCACAGCCGCCCATGGCGCCGCGCGGACCGGTGCGGCCGTGATCCATGACGAAGGACGCCCGCGCCGCGCCGCGCCTGAGTTTGACCTTGTAGTGCACGCCGAAGCCACCGCGCTGCTCACCGGCGCCACCGGAGCCTTCACCAAGGGCGAATTCCTCGAACAATATGGGATAGCGCTGCTCGATAATTTCGATGGGCGGCATCTTGGAAATGCCGATGGTCGAGCAGCCGTTGGAAATACCGTCGCCGTCGGCGCTGCCGCCATAGCCGCCACCTGTGAACAGATACATGACATAGCCGCGCCCACTATCCGGATCATGGCCGCCCATGGCGAAATTGCCGCTGGTGCCGGCCGGCGCCGCGAACAACAGATGAGGGATCGCCGGTGTCAGGGCCGAGAACACCGCCTCGGCGATACGCTGGCTGACCTCGGCGGCGCAGCCCGATACCGGGCGGGGATATTCGGCGTAGAGAAAGGTGCCCTTGGGCTCAATGATCTCAAGCGGCAGGTAGGTGCCAGCATTGATCGGGACTTCCGGAAAAATGTGCTTCATGGCCAGATACACCGCCGACTTGGTGGTGGCGATGACGCTGTTCATGGGTCCCTGGCAGGGTGGTGACGACTCCGACATATCGAACGTCATACCGTCGCCGCGCTTAGTGATTTTCATGTCGATACGAAGCGGCGCATCGACCACACCGTCGGAGTCGACAATCGACCAGCCGTGATACTCACCGTCGGGAATTTCGCTGATTTTGGCCCGCATCTGCTGATCGGCACGAGCGCGCAGCTCGGTGATGGTGGCCTCCACCGTGTCCCGTCCATAGCGGTCGAGCAAGACAGTCAGGCGTCGCTCGCCAACGTTCAGCGCTGCTGCCTGGGCCTTTATGTCACCGATACGCTCACCAGCGATGCGAATGTTGGACAGGATGATCGAAAGAATTTCCTGGTCCATGACACCGGCCTTAAACAGCTTGACCGGCGGCAGGCGCAGACCTTCCTGCTCGATCTCCGTGGCGGCAGCCGAGAACCCACCGGGCACCGCCCCGCCGGTGTCGGGCCAGTGGCCGGTGTTGGCCAACCAGGAAAACAGTTCACCCTTGTAGAAGAACGGTTTGACGAAGCGCACGTCCATCAGGTGAGTGCCGCCAAGATAGGGATCATTGACCGCGTACATATCACCCGGCTCAAACTCACCGGCGCGATCAATCACCGCCTTGGTGCCGAACTGCATGGTGCCTACGAAGATCGGCAGGCCGAGATCGCCCTGGGCGATAAGTTCGCCGGTGTCGCGGTGATAGATACCGTCGGAGCGGTCGAGGCCTTCGGAAATGACCGGGCTGAAAGCGGCCCGCACGAAGGCCTGGTCCATTTCGTTGCAGACCTGAATCAGGCCGTTCTGGATCACCGCCAGGGTGACCGGATCAAGCGTAATACTCATGCCCCGGCTCCTTCGACCGTAATAATCAGGTTGCCCAAGTCATCGGCCACCACCTGGTCGCCGGGCTCCACCACTACGGTGGTATCGAGCTGTTCGATGATCGCCGGACCGGTGAGCGTGGCGCCGGCGGGAAGCTGCTCACGACGATAAATAGGGGTTTCCGCCCAACCGCTCTCAAACCACACCTGACGGGTCTGGGCCGGCTCCTGGTCCATGCCGTTGGTATGGGCCAGGGCCGCCAGGGGTACGTCTTCACGGTCACCGATAACCGCCGTGTGCAGGTTAACCAGCACGGCGCGGATTTCCGGTAGCTCGACCTCGAAGCGCCGCCAGTACGCCGCCTCGAAGGCGCTTTGCAATTCGCCCTGGGTAACGCCGACGCCGCTGACCGCAATGCTGAGGATATGGCTCTGGCCCTGGAACTGCATATCGGCGGTATGAATAACGGTGATGCCGGTGATGGCGACACCCTCGTCACGGATGGTCACTTTGCCCTCGGCAATATGATCTTCGAGGATCGTCTTGATGCGCGCCATGTCCAGGTCCGCGACCGGCAGGTTGACCGTATTGACGTAGTCGTGACGGATGTCGGCGGCGAGGCAACCCAGGGCGTTGGTAATACCGGGCCGAGCCGGCACCAGAATGGTCGGCACACCGAGTTCCTTGGCCAAGGCCGATGAATGAAGCGGGCCGGCGCCGCCGAAGGCGAACAAGGCGAAGTCGCGCGGGTCATGGCCCCGTTCGAGGGAGACCAGGCGCAGCGCCCCAGCCATGCGGTCGTTGGCTATACGCAAAACCGCCGCCGCCGCGCTCTCGGCGTCGAGGCCGAGGGCGGCACCGATACCGTCAGCAAACACTGCTCGCAGGCTGTTGAGAGAAATCGGGCTTTCGACCGACAACAGCGCCGTCGGATTGAGCCGGCCGAGCAGCAGGTTGGCGTCGGTGATGGTCGGCAGCGTGCCGCCCCGGCCATAGCAGATCGGCCCGGGGTCGGCGCCGGCGCTTTGGGGCCCAACCTGGAGCATACCGGCGGCGTTGATCATGGCGATGGAACCACCACCGGCGCCAATGGTATGCACATCGACCATGGGCACGTGGATCGGCATGGCGTATTCCAGCTCAAGCTCCCCGCTGACCTGGGGCACGCCGTCGCGGATCACGCCGACATCGCAGCTTGTGCCGCCCATGTCATAGGTGATGACGTGATCGACACCCGCCGCCTTGGCTGTGTAGGCAGCCGCCATGACACCCGAGGCCGGCCCCGACGCCACCGTCTTGACCGCCGCCTCGGCGACGATGGTCGAAGACACGGTGCCGCCGTTGCCCTGCATAACCAGCAGGTCGTGGCCATAGCCGCGTTCGGCCAACTCATGGCGCAGTCGCGCGATATAACGGTTGAGCACCGGGCGGATACAGCCGTTGACCGCTGCGGTAACGCCGCGCTCGTACTCGCGATATTCGGAAAGAATGGCGTGGCCCAGAGTGATGTTGTCGTTGGGCCAGATCTCGGCGGCAATGGCCCCGGCGCGTTGCTCGTGGTCGGAATTCACATAAGCGTGGAGAAAATGAATGACCAGGGATTCGCATCCCATATCCAGGAGTTCTTGCACCGCCTTACGCATCTCGTCCTCATCAAGGTCGGTGACCAGCTCGCCCGCCGCATCCATGCGCTCGGTGACTTCGAGGCGCCGTTCCCTTGGGATCAGCGGCTCGAACCAACCCTTGAGCCCGTAGGGATTGGGCCGGGTCCGGCGGCCCAGTTCGATAACGTCGCGAAAACCCCGGGTGGTGATCAAACCGGTGTTGCTGATCTTGCGCTCAAGCAGGGCGTTCGTCGTCGTCGTGGTGCCATGAATGATGGTTTGGACTTCGGTCAGCGGCACGCCGGTCTCCTCCAGGGCCTCCAGCACGCCAAAGGCCTGATTGTCGACCGTGGTCGGCACCTTGGCGACGCGAATGTCGCCGGCTACCGGATCGAGCAGAATTAAGTCCGTGAACGTCCCTCCCACATCGACCCCGACCGCCTTCAATTGTCCGTTATCACTCATGCCGCAATCTCCAAACCGTCAACTGTCGTAACCGACGTGCCTTGCAGGGACAGCAGGGCCGCCAACTTCATTCTCCGCGCCACCGCCAGGCCCCGCTCCAGTGCTAAGGCCACGGCCTCGGCTGAAAGTGGACCTACATCGACGGTAACAAGCTGGTCACCTAAATCGCTGTCCGCGTCGAGGTCCGACGCCGGTTGCCGGCGAACCGCCGGGTCGTCCACCTGGACCGCATTGGCGATCAATGTCGCCGCCACATCGGCCTGGGCGCTCGACGCGGCCAGCACGGTCACTGAATCGGCGATTCCAAGAGATAAGCTGCGGCCGCGCCAGCCGCTGGTGGCAATGCCGCCGACGCCGGCCGTGATATCCGCGAATCCATCCAATGCCGGGGTCGCACCCAGGGTCACGATGCCGGTACGAAAGGTCTCGCCGGGCGCCAGATGAATGGCAATGTCGCCACCGTTGTTAGCGTAGGCGCGATCCAGCGTTGCGGCCACCGTCATAGCCGCCAGCACCTCATCGGCCACGGCCCCGGCAACCGCGGCCATGGGCGTAAGGAACACGTCCCGGTGTGGCTCACACGCCGCCTTCATGCGTCGCGCCACGGCACCCGAAACCGGTTGCCCGGCAGGTGCGCGAAGCACGGGCAACTCATTCACCAGTTCAACAAGAATGGTCAGGAACCGTTGCCAAGCCGCTTCAAATGCCGCGACAACCTGATCCGGCTCGCCGAACGCCTCGATAACCAGATCAATGGGCCCGTGCTGGAAATGCTGACGCCGGCCATCGGCCAACAAGGCGCGGACCGGCGGCGTCATGCGCCAATCCCCATGAGCGGCGCGCCAGGCCATGGCGCCTGGTCGTGCCAGCATAGGGACGTCAGGCGGTCGGCCTCGGCGATATCGGCCAGATGTTGTACCGCGTCCATGTGGCCCCCCATGGCGGCGTAGTCATCGAGGCGCAGGGTGAACTCGATGGGCGCCACCAGGGCCGGTGTCGGCACGTAGCCGAAGGCGTTGGCCGGCATGGTGGTGACATCGACCATGATGGTGATGCCGCCGCCGGGCCAGATATAGACCGGCGCGCCGCCGCAGCTCACCCGGGTCAGCGCATCGCTGACCGAGCGGGTCAGCCGCACGGGATTCTCCGTAACCCCGGCACGCAGGCTGCCGCCGGCGCCGGCCATGAACAGCACGGTACTGAGCGCCGGCTCGCAGTTTTCGCCGATACGATCGACTACCGCCTGAAGCGGGTCGGGCATGGCTTCGGGCACTGGCGTCAGGCCGTCGTCGAGCACGAAATAGGCGGCGTCCTCGCCGGTCGTGCTGACCATGAGCAGGCGCAGCCCTGGCCACGCGGTCTTGGGATTGATCTTCTCGATGATGGTCAACGGGTCGGTCACATCGGTGCCGCCCCAGCCGGTGCCCGGCTCGGCCACCTGGAAGTAGCGTCCCGGCGTCGACTTGCGGCCGCGCACCCGGATACCGGCGAGCGGCATGCCGAGGAACTGTCCCGCCTGATGTTCGCTGAAGACGCCGGTGATATGGTCGTCGACCACAATGACCTCGTCCGCATGGCCATGCCATTGCTTGGCGAAGATACCGATGGTCGCAGAGCCGCAGCCGACCCGCATACGCTCTTCCAGGGCGCCGTCGACAATCGGCGCCTTGCCGGCGGTGACCGTGACGACCGCGCCGCCGTCGATCGTCAGGTCCACGGTCTCGCCGCTACTCATGGCAAGCATGGTGTCGCAGGTTACCTTGCCTTCGCGCTTCGACCCGCCGGTGAGGTGATGAACCCCGCCGAGGGACAGCATCTGCGAGCCATATTCCGCCGTGGTTACATGGCCGATCTGCTCGCCATCGGCTCGCACCGCCGCGGTCTCGGAACCGATATAGCGGTCAGTGTCGATCTTCACCTTGAGGCCGCAGTAACTGAAGATCGCCTCGGACACCACGGTGACCATATCGACGCCGTCGTATTCGCTGGCGACGATGAAGGGCGCCGGCTTGTAGTCCGGATAGGTGGTGCCCGAGCCAATGCCGGTGACAAAAGTCTCGGCGCCCGACACCAGGGAGCCATCCCACTGGCCGGCGCCGAAGGGTACCAGTTTACCGTCCTCATCCGCCACCCGTTGAGTCACCACGAAGGAATCGAGGCGCGTTAGTTCGCCATCAACATTGGCATAGCGGTCGCAGGCGCCGTTGCGGCCCAGCCTGACACGGCACAACACTGGGCAGGCGTCGCAGACGATAATGCCGTCGCTCTTATCGGGCATCAGCCAGCCTCCTTCCTGTGGGCCAGGATCGCCGCTCGCAGCCGGTGCGGCGTCATGGGCGCGCGCCGCACCCGCACGCCGGTGGCCTGGTAGATAGCGCCGAAGATGGCCGGCGCGGTCGGCACCAAAACCGGCTCACCGATGCCCTTGGCGCCATAGGGACCGAGCGGCTCAAAGTCCTCGACTAAAATAGTTTCGATGGGCGGCACGTCGCCGACCGTGGGAATCAGATAGTCGTGCAGGTTGTCCGTGCGCCCGGCGACATACTCCTCCATCAGCGCCATACCCAGGCCCTGGGCAATGCCGCCATGGATCTGGCCTTCCACCTGGATCGGGTTGATCGCCCGCCCGACATCGTGGGCAGCGATGATGCGCAGCACCTTCGTGGTTCCCAGTTCCGTATCGACTTCGACTTCGGCGATTTGGGCGGCGAAGCCGAAGGTGGCATAGGGCTCGCCCTGGCCGTTTTCGTCGAGCGGACTGGTCGGCGGATCGAAGGTCCCCTCACCCGCCAACACGTCGCCCCGGTCATCGGCCGCCATGGCGCCTAAATCAATGGTGTGGACCGCATCGCCCTCCCGCACCTCGATGACACCGGTGCCGATCTCGATGGTCGCGTCTTCGCCAACGTTGGCGAGGCGCAGGATTTGTCCGCGCAGGTCCTCGCCGGCAAGCTGGGTTGCACGTCCCGACACGAAAGTCTGGCGCGACGCCGAGGACTTGCCCGCATCGGCGGTCAAATCCGTATCGCCCATGATGTATTGAATGGAATCGGCGGCCACGCCCAAGGCGTCGGCGGCAATTTGCACCATGATGGTATTGGGACCCTGGCCGATATCGACGGCGCCGTTGTAGAGCATACGCCGGCCCTCGCCGTTGATGGCCAGGCGCATGGTCGATGGGTTGGACATGGAGATATTGCCGCAGCCGTACCACATGCAGCCGACGCCAACGCCGCGTTTCAGAACGTCCGAGCCGTGGTTGAACGTTTCGGCCGCCGCACGGGCATCGCTCCAGGCCGGACGCAACGCTTCGAGGCACTGATCAAGCCCGGCACTGGTCTCCAGCACCTGACCGGTCGCGGTCGGCTGACCCTTGCGGATGGCGTTGATCAGGCGGAATTCCAAGGCATCGATACCGGCGGCCTCGGCCAGTTCGTCGTACAGCGCCTCGTGGGCGATGGCGCATTGGGGCACGCCGAAGCCGCGAAACGCGCCGGACGGCGCATGGTTGCTCACCGCCGCCAGGCTGGTGTTGCACACATGAGGCACGAAGTAGGGGCCGGTGGCGTGGATCGGTACCCGGTCGGCTACGGTCGGCCCCCAGGAGGCATAGGCGCCGGTGTCGAACTCACCATGGGAGCGGTAGGCGACGATTTCGCCGGCCTTGTTACAGGCGGCCCGCGCCCAAACCCGCGACGGGTGGCGTTTGGTCGATGACACCATGCTTTCGTGTCGGTTGTAGGTGCAGCGCACCGGCCGGTTCAGCAGCCACGCCGCCAGGCCGACCAGGGGCTGCACCGCCACATCGAGCTTACCGCCGAAACCGCCGCCGCAAGCCGAGGGAATAATGCGCACCGCGGCATCGTCGATATCGAGAACCAGGGCCACGGATTCCAAATCCATATAGGGCGCCTGGGTAGCGGCGGTGATTTCGATGCGGTCGCCAATACGGCGCGCCCAGCCGGCCTCGGGCTCGATATAGGCGTGCTCCACGAAAGTGGTTTCGAAGTTTCCCTCGGCGACAAATGGCGCGTCGGCAAACCTGGCTTCAGCATCGCCTTTGATGACCTGGCCTTCGATAAGCACGTTGTCCGGTGTATCGGCGCGTACGATAGGCGCGTCTTCGGCTAGGGCGCCGACAATGCCCGATGCGGCGTCGAGCGGTGACCAGGTGATAGGGACCTCGTGGTCGCCGATAGCGTCGATGGCCGCCTTGTCGCCAACCAGAGCAACCACGGCTTCACCGCGAAAACGAACCTCGCCGGGCGCCAGTGCCGGCTGGTCCTTGCCCGTGGGATAGATGCCGAAGGCGTTGAGACCGGGCACATCCTCGGCTGTCAACACCGCCGCCAGACCGGGAAATTTGGCCCGCAAGGGCGCCATGTCGCCGAGGGTAAACGTCGCCCGGGGATGGGGCGAGCGCACCGCCCGCAGCCACAGCGCATCCTCCGGCGCCTGGTCGGCGCCATACATTTCACGGCCGTCGAGCTTGCCCATGGGCGCGCCGACCGCCGTGCCAACCACCGGCGCATCCAGTCCGGGACCACCGGCAACGTCCAGCACCGCGTCGATAATCTTGCGATATCCGGTACAGCGGCACAGTACGCCGCCAAGAGCATCCATGGCTTGCTGCTCGCTGGGCGCGGGATTGGCCGCCAGCAACGCCTGGGCCGCCATGAGCATGCCCGGCGAACAGATGCCGCACTGGGCCGCGCCATGGCGCTGGAACGCCGCCTGCAAGTCAGCGGCCTGTCCGTTTTGGGCGAGGCCTTCGACAGTGACCACATCGCGACCTTCGGCCTGGGCCACGGGCGCCAGACAGGCGCAGACCGGATCGCCGTCGAGCAGCACCGTGCAGGCGCCGCAATCACCAGCGTCACAGCCGATCTTGGTGCCGGTTAGCCCGAGGTCGTCACGCAGCACATGAGCCAGACGGGTCAGCGGCGCCGCGGCGGCCTCGACCTGGTTATCGTTGACTGTAAAGCACGCGCTCACCGTTCACTTCCTAAAGCACTAAGGCCCCGGCGGATCAAGGTCAGCGCCGCATCGAGCCGATAGTCGGCAGTGCCGCGCAGATCGTCGATGGGTTCCAGCACGCCGCTGAGGTGGGATGCGTCAGCGACCTCGCTCAAGGCCTCATGCAGGGGCGCGCCGACCAACGCCGCTTCAAGAGTGGTGAGACGCCGAGCCACCGGCGCGCAGGCGCCAACAGCGACGCGGGCACCGCTCACTCGCCCCGCTTCCGACTCGATGAACAGGGCGACCATGACAATGGAGATGACCTGATAGCGCCGCGCGCCGAGTTTGAGGAAAGCGCTCCGGGCGTCCGGCGCCGGCTTGGGCACGATAAGGGCGACGAGCATTTCATCGCTTCGCCGGACGGTGGCGCGATTGCCGGTGATGAACTCGCTCAGGGGGACAATGCGCTCGCCCTTGGTGCTGGCCAGCACCACCACGGCATCGAGCACCATAAGGTTGGGCGCGCCATCGGCGGCCGGCGAGGCATTGCAGATATTGCCGCAAAGAGTGCCGGCGTTTTGGATCTGCACACCGCCAACTTCTCTTGCCGCCAGTTTGAGACCGTCGAAACAGGGCGGCAGATCAGCGGTGGCCACATCGGTCCAGGTGGTCAGCGCCCCCAAGCGCCAATGATCGCCACGGTCCTCAATAGCGCGAAGGCCGCCGATGGCGCTGATGTCGAGGATGTCGTCGTCGAGCGGCTGACCGACTCGCGCGGGATAGAAATCCGTACCGCCAGCGACGATGGAAAGTCCGCCCGTGCGCAGGGCGTCGAGCGCCTGTTCAAGTTCTTGCGGTCGCAAATAAACGCCCATGGGACAACCGATCTCCTTTTTGGAGCTTTACCCAGATTGTTTGTATACAAACAAAGTAAATATTACCGCCGCACCGAAACCAACGCAACAGTCACGTCAGGCGAGACAGCAGATCGAGCAGGGTTTTGCGTTGCTTGGGCCCGAGCGGCGCAAGGGTCGCATCCGTAGTCGCCTCACCTACGGTAACGGTTCGGGACAGCAATCGCACGCCACTGGCAGTCAGACGCCACAGGGTGCGGCGACCGTCGGCTGGGTCGGCCTTGCGAGTAATAACCCGGCGTTTGTGTAGCCGCCCGATGACGCCCTTCATGGTCGCCGGGTCCATGGCCGTGAGCCGACCCAGGTGGTTCTGCGATACTTCACCTTCGTCACGGATTTTGGCCAGGGCGGCGAACTGGGTTGGGGTCAGGCCATGGTCGGCGAAGTTGGCCATGAAGATGGCGCTGGCGCGCTGATGGGCACGGCGAAGCACGTGGCCGATCTGCCCTTCAAGCACGTAGTCATCCTTGGCCATGGTCGAACCCGACACCCTATTTCCCCTGAAGCAACACGACGTCACCGTCGGCGGCACTGACGCGCAACGCGATCAGTTCCTGATATTCGGCGGATTCGTACCAGTTCTTGCAATCGGCTTTGCTGGGAAATTCGAGGATCACCGTATGGTCGGCGGTCCATACACCCTCGAGCACTTCGTAATCGTGATCGACGGCCAGGACCTTGCCCTTGTATTTGTCGAACACGTCGTAAAACCGTTTGCCGTATTCGCCATAGACCTCCGGGTCGGTGACGTCGATGTTAGCGATGAAATAAACGGCCATGATGGCGCGCCTCCCTATACCAATGGACTCTGGGTCATTCCCCAGCCGCTACTGTAGAACCATAACGCAACAAAAGCGGCAACGATCACGATCACCGCTTGATTGCCGCGGCTAACCGAAAACATAGATCGGGCTGGACCAGGCGAAGTGGCCGTCCTCGAAGGTCACCCTGACATAAAGCGCGTTGTCGCGGTCTGGGGCCAGCTTGATGCGCCGCTCCACGGTGGCGGCATAGTGGGGGTTGTCGTCGGGCAGGCGGAAGATGCGGATGCGCCGGTCGATACCGCCGTTGGCGAAGATCATCTCGTCGCGGCCGATGTCGGCGATAGAGATGGTCTCCTTGACCAGGGCGGTATCGATGGTGAAGGTCCCGGCCATGGGGTCATCGAGCACCGCGTCGAAGCCGCCGAAGCCGCCGGTGGTCAAAGCCACCCAGTCAAGTCGGCTCTGACCCGTCTGCTCGAAGCGCTTGTCCTGGCTGTAGCGATTGATGGCCGTGAGATCTTCGAAGCTGTTGCCGGTGATCTCGGCGTGGCCGTCCCAGTGGGTTTCGCGGCCGCGGCCCCGATATTCGGAACCCTCCCACAAAACCCGGATACGCCGGCCCAGTTCCGCTTCGCCATAGGGCCGGAAAACTTCCACGGTCTCGAGGCCGCTGCGGATGTCGATGCGCTCGATGGGTGACGCCGCGTGGACATCAATCCTGAAGGCAACTTCGTCATCGCCGCTGCGCAGGATATCGCCCATCATGGCCTCGCCCGCCGCCGTCGACGTCACGTCGCTCAGGTTGGGGTCGTCGGAGAAAAGCTCCGCCGGATTATCGAACACGGCGCGGGTATCGAGCACCACCCGGCTGCCGGTGGTGCCGTAGTGGTGGCGCCGCTTCAGGCCGTCCATGATGCCGGCCCGGGTGAACGCCGGCGCCAGCACGCAGGTCAGCCCGCCGTAGGAGCCGAAGTTGGTGGCGCCGGGATGGGAGGCGCCGGGTCGCCCCTTATGGCCGTCGGAATTCGAGACGATGCCGACCCGGTAGCCCTGCTCGAAGGCGTCTTCGATGAGCCACTCGAAGGTGCCCCAGGCGGAATGAACCTCGACCGCCTTCTCCAGGCGCTCGTCATGGGCCATCTTGATGTCGGCGTAGCGTCCGCCGATGTGGGCGAAAACCGTACAGTCCTCGCCCTTGAGTGCCTCGAACAGTTCCGCCGCAGAATTGGCGTCGGTGTCGAGATCGCTCAAGTCTTCGACCAGGGCGTGGGACGAACGATGGATCTGCCGGCCTTCGTGCATGTGCAGCACGTTGCGGTCGCCGCCAAGACCGGTGTTGCCTGACCATTCCCAGCCGGGGAACACGACGAAGCGGTTATCCTCCGTAAATTCGGCGGAAAGTTCGTTGAGGGTGGCCCAGAACTCGTTGGTGATCTCGAAGTCGTTACCCTGGTGGACGCAGATATCGAGGAACGCCTTGTCGCGGGCGAACTCGTAAAACTCCCGCGCAGAATTGGTCCCGACGGTCTCCTCGGACTGGCCGTGGAGGTCGCCCCAATAGGGCAGCAACGGGGCGTCGGCGATCATGCGGCAGGGGTTCGAGCGCGCCGCCACAACTCCTTCGCCGTCGAGCAACTCGATAACCAAATCGCCTGCTTCCTCGACTATCAGATTATCGACTATCCGGCTGAAGGCGCCGGTCTCGAAGGTAATCGTATCGGGCAGCCTCTCCACCGGAAGGTTGGCGCGCAAGGCGAACGTCTGATCACAAAGATCCGACGGGTTGCCCCAGCGGTCCTCGCCTTTCAGGCACAAGCGGAACCGCGTGTCCAGCCGTTGCTGGGTCGGCATGATGGCTTTGAACAACACCGGCGGCCCCGGAACGATGGCGATGGTCGGCTGCTCGGGCAACACGGCGTAATCGCAGGTGGCGATGGCGTCGGTCAGGACGCGAAATTCGAAGGTCTCCTCGCAGAACGTTTGGACACGGATACCCGGCGACCCCTGGCGCCGATCCCCGAACCGCACGGTAATCTGGTCACCCTGACGCAGGAAGCCGCGCACCACTTTGACATAGAGCGTCTTGTCCCACGGCCGGATATTGTCCTTGGTGTCGTAATCCACATGAAGGACGGCGCCGTTGCTGGCCTCCACGGTGGTGTAGTTGGGCGCTTGCGGATCGTTCGCCTGGGGTCGCCCCATGTCGGAGGCGAAGCGGTGGACGATTTTGATGGAGCCGCTGTCGTCGATGCCGAAATAGCCTGCCGTATAGGTCACGGTGAACGACTGGTATGAACCGGCTTCGAAACGCCCGGTGGGAGACACCGTGGCCGATCCCATTTTTTCCGGAAGATAGGTCGAGTACGGCATGGGTTGGTAACCTCCTAGAGAAATGTCCTCAGCTTCTGGCTGCTCGCCACTTGCTCGCCTCCACGAGTACGTCGTCAACCAGCGCGGCGGATTTTGGCCGGCCCATGACCCGGGCGAAACATTCACCGACGGCTGGAAACTCGTCGGCGATATCGCGCGTGGCGCCCAGTCCGTAGTTCACCCACACGGCCATGTGAAGATCAAGCAGGCTGAAGCGCTCGCCAAGATGATAGGGCCATCGGCCGCCAGGTAGCCGTCGAGTACCGACCAGCGCTCCCGCGCCGCCACCCGGGCCGCCTCTCGCACCCGTTCCGTATCCGCCGGTTCGAGGGCGTAGCGTTCGGGGTAAAACGAGCGCTTGGACGCCGGCTGGATGTCGCTGGTGTGAAAGAACAGGTGGCTGTAGAAGCGCCCACGCAATAGATCGCCGGGCGGCGGCGCCATGTCGTCGAGGCTATGACGGTCGGCCAGATAAAGCATGATCGCCGCCGCCTCGTGAAGGGTCTCGCCTTCGGGGGTCACCAGCGCCGGCACGTAGCCGGCCGGGTTAACGGCGAGAAACTCCGGCTTGCGATGCTCGCCGGCGCGAATATCCACAAAGCGCAATTCGTAAGGTAGCCCGGCCTCTTCAAGCACCATTTGCGGCCCCACCGAGCGACTGACACCACCACCGTAAAGCACGTACATCAGGAACCCCTATCAGGCATCGCCACTCTTGACCGTCGCGGCCGTCTGGTTGAACAGAATTTTGCGCTCGTCCTCGCTGGGCGGACCCGAGCGACGGAATTTCTTGCCCAGATCGACGGCGCGCTGCACCGCCGGGCGCTCCTTGACCGCCTGACGCCAGCGCCTCACGTTGGGGAAGTCATCGAGGAACTGGCCCAGGGGCTTGGCGATCAACACCCAGGGCCAGCAGATCATATCGACGATGGAATAGTCGCCGACGATGTAGTCGCGGCCCTCCAGGCGACGGTCGAGCACGCCCAGGCAGCGGTCGTATTCGTTGGCGTAACGGGTCTTGGAATAGGCCTCGTCGCCAGGGGCATAATTGACAAAATGGCTGAGCTGCCCAGCCATGGGCCCTTGGTTGCCGACCTGCCAGAACAGCCACTCCAGGGTTTCGCGGCGGCCCTTGGGGTCGGTTGCCATGAAGCGTCCGGTCTTCTCGGCGAAATACAACAATATGGCGCCGGACTCGAACATGGTCACCGGCTCACCATCCACGTCAGGGTCGGAAATAGCCGGCATGCGGTGGTTGGGACTGATGGCGAGGAACTCGGGCTTGAACTGGTCACCCTTGCCGATATTGACCGGCACCACATTGTAATCATCGCCCAGCTCTTCGAGCATGATAGCGACTTTCCAGCCGTTGGGCGTGGGCCAGTAATAGAAGTCGATCATGGCCGTCAGTCCATCTCGTCGGCGGCGACGATCGCGTCGCTCACCAGGTTCTCGATTTCATCGGCGGCGAAACCGCTGGCGGCCAGTACGTCGCGGCTATGGGCCCCGAGGCGAGGGCCGCCGAAGCGGTGCTCCGGCGGGGTCTCCGAGAACCGGGCGGCGGGCCGCGCCTGACGAATTCGCCCGGCATAAGGATGGTCGGTCTCCATCACGGTTTCGCTGGCGACCAGCTGTGGATGATGGGCCACGTCGCGGCGGCGCAGCACCGGGGCGCAGGGTACGTCTTCCGCCTCGAGCCGGGTAAGACATTCATCGCATGTCAGGTCGCGCAGACCTTCCTGGGTCACGATGAGCCGGTCGTTAATGTTGTACTGTCGCAGCTCAACGGTCTTGAAGCGCTCGTCCTCAAGGAAATCGGGCCGGTCGAGGGCACGGGCCAGCCCCGCCCATTCCTTATCCGATTGAACGGCGACGCTGATGTAGCCGTCTTTTGTCTCATAGATCAGATCGATGAAACTCTGCGCCCGTTGCTGGTCGGTCTCGGTATCGACAAAGGTCTGGCCTGACATGTCGGAGGCCCACAGGAACGACACCACGGCGTCAAGCATGGAAAGCCGGATGTGCTGTCCCCCGGCGCCGCGCTCGCGCGCCAGCAGGGCGGCGGTGATGGCCTGGGAGCCGACGAAGCCGGTGAGCTTGTCGGGCACGATGGTACGGACCAGGCGAGGCCGCTCTTCGTCCGAGCCGGCCTGGATCGTAGTCAGTCCCGACAGCGCCTGGACCAGGGGGTCGTAGACCGGCTTGGCGGCGTAGGGGCCGCGCTCGCCGAAGCCGCTGATCGAGACGTAGATGATGTCGGGCGCCACGGCGCGAATGTCATCCTCGCCCACGCCCATGCGCTCGACCACGCCGGGTCGGAAGTTCTGCACAAAGACGTCGGCATCGGCCACCAACTTCTTCAGCACCGCGACGCCGCGCGGGTCCTTGAGATTGAGCGCCACCGAGCGCTTGTTGCGGTTGTTGTTGAGAAACGAGGCCGAGAAGCCGCCGTGGCGGGTCGATACGCCGCGGGTATGGTCGCCGCCACTGGGGTTCTCGATCTTGATCACATCGGCGCCCTGATCGGCCAAGATCATGGTGGTTAGCGGGCCGGATACCATGGAGGTCAGGTCGATGACCTTGATACCGTGCAGGGGGCCGGGCATGGGCAGCGCTCCGTCGGATCGCATTGAAATATCGTCTGACACGTAAATACCACAGGCGAGGCCATTCGCCAGCTTGTCATCGCCCGCGCCGGTGTCTAACGTCTCTGACAACTTACTGGCAAATTCACCAAGGAGAACACCATGAGCGACATCGTCAGGATCGAGAAAAACGGACCGGTTTGGGAAATGACCTTCGATCGGCCCAAAGCCAATGCCATCAGCCAGGCAGCGAGCCGGGCTCTGTCCGATGCTTTCGTCTCCTTTCGCGATGATCACGAGGCCCGGGTCGCCATTCTGACCGGCGGCGGCGAGAAGTTCTTCTCCGCCGGCTGGGATCTCAAGGCGGCGGCTGCCGGTGAAGAGGCCGATGACGCGGAGATCGAGGGCGGCTTCGCCGGCCTTACTGAACTGTGGTCGCTCAACAAGCCGGTCATTGCCGCGGTCAACGGCTATGCCGCTGGCGGCGGCTTCGAGCTGGCTCTGGCCGCCGACATGATCATCGCCGCCGACCACGCGCTGTTCATGTTGCCGGAATCCACCCTGGGTATCATGGCCGACGGTGGCGGGTTCATCCGTCTGCCGCGACGCATTCCCCGCGCCATCGCCAACGAAGTATTGATGGCCGGTAAGCGCATGGACGCCCAGGAGGCGCTGCGCTGGGGCCTGGTCAACCAGGTCGTGCCCCTGGCCGAACTGATGGACGCGGCGCGGGCGCTGGCCGAGCGGGTGTGTCACAGCGCGCCGTTGTCGCTCCAGGGCACCAAGGCCGCCATCAACGCTACCGAACCGCTGTCCGTGCAGGAAGCCTATGCCCATGTGCGGGGCGGCAATGTGCCGGCCTACGACGCCGTCCACGCCTCGGAAGACGCCAAGGAAGGCCCCCTCGCCTTCTCCGAGGGCCGCGATCCGGTTTGGAAGGGGCGTTAGAGCCAACTCAATGACGCGGGAGCCCCACCTGCGCGGGCGCGGTCTTTTCCTCGACGTTTTCGACAGCGTCACACAGTACGAATTCGAGCCGGGCTATGTGATTTGCACCATGCCGGCGCCGAAACGATTGCGGGTGGAGGCCGCCGGTGAAATCATCGCCGACACCACCCGGGGGCTGGTGCTTTTTGAGTCGGACCACATCCCGATCTACTATTTTCCCATCGATAGCGTGCGCATGGACCTGTTCGAGTTAAGCGACTACCGGACGCACTGCCCCTACAAAGGGGATGCTAGCCACTACTCCCTGAAAGACCAGAACGACGCTTACGACAATGTGGTTTGGCGCTATCCCGAGCCGGTTGCCGGCTGTCCGGATATCGCCAACTACGTCTCCTTCTACTTCCACGACGTTGACCACTGGTATGAAGAGGACGAGGAAATCTTCGTTCATGCCCGCGACCCTCTGCGGCGCGTTGACTGCCTGCCATCGAGCCGTCGGGTTCAAGTCATCCTCAATGGCGAGCAAGTCGCGGACTCCAGCAACGGGATATTCCTTTTCGAAACGGGGAATCCGACCCGCTATTACCTGCCCGTGGATGACGTACGCCGCGACCGTATGGCGGACAGCGATTGGACAACCCGATGCCCCTACAAAGGGGAAGCGGGCTACTACCAAATGACGGTGCGGGACAAGCGCTATGACAACGTCGTCTGGTATTATCCGGAGCCTGTCCGCGAGGCGGCGCCCATAAAAAATCTGCTTAGTTTTGCCAATAAGTTCATGGACCGGATTCTTGTCGACGGCGTTGAACAGCCGCGACCCAAGACCGGTTTTTCCCATGGCTACAATTACCATGGCTCTAAGGACTGATCCCTAATTTTTCCGGAGAAAATACTATGTCCAAGAACCTACTTGTGACCGGCGGCAGCCGGGGAATTGGCCGCGACATCGCGCTCTGTGCCGGCGAACAGGGTTGGGATGTGGCGGTCAACCACGCCGGTAACCGCGACAAGGCCGAGGATGTCGCCGCGCAAATTCGCGACAAGGGCCAGCGTGCCATGGCGATCCAGGCCGACGTCTCCAAGCTTGAGGATGTCGAACGCCTGTTCGCCACATTCGACGACGCGTTCGGTGCTCTCGATGGTCTGGTCAACAACGCTGGTGTCGGCAAGAGCCAGGGTCCGTTCGAGGATTGCCTGCCGGAAGACCTGGTGGCGACCTTCGAGGTCAACGTGTTCGGCCTGTTCTATTGCGCCCAGGCGGCGGTCCGGCGCATGTCGACCAAACACGGCGGCAAGGGCGGCTCGATCGTCAACGTGTCGTCGGCGGCGGCGCGCACCGGCGGCGTCAACGCCTTCATCGACTACGCCGCGTCGAAAAGCGCGGTCGACACCATCACCACCGGCCTGGCCCGGGAACTGGGCGGCGCCGGTATTCGGGTCAACGCCGTGCGGCCGGGCGTTACCGAGACCGAGATGATCGATCATGTGCGCGCCACCGACCCTTCATGGCTCGATCAGGTAGTCAAGACGATGCCCATGGGCCGCATCGGCGAGGTCCGGGAAATCAGTCTGCCAATCCTGTGGCTGTTGTCCGACGAGGCATCCTACGTGACGGGAACCATCATCGACGCCTCGGGCGGCCGCGCTACGCCCTGACGACAACGGAGGAGAACTTCAAATGGCCAACGAACCCCTGACGCCTATCGGCAGCGAGACCATCGCGCCGTTCACCTATCCCGACACCCTGCTACGCGCCCAGCGACAGGACGGGCCCGAAGGGCTCGACATCGCCCTGTTTGGTCTGCCCTACGACGGCGGCACCATTGCCCGCGACGGCGCACGCCACGGCCCCGGCCAGATACGCCAGATGTCGATCAACATTCGCGGCACCAATATGGCGACGGGAGAGTCGCCTTTTGCCGGCTGCCGCATTGCCGACATCGGCGACGCCCCGGTCAACTCGTTCGACCACGAGGCCAGTGTCCATATGATGACCGCGTACTGCGCCAAGATCGCCGAGGCCGGCGCCTGGCCCCTGGCGGCCGGCGGCGATCATCTGATCACCCTGCCGGTGCTGCGCGGCACGGTCGATCCGGCCAATCCGGTGGGCCTGATCCAGTTCGACGCCCACCCGGACACTCACGACGAGATCTTCGGTACCAAGCTGAACCACGCGACGCCGTTCCGCCGGGCCATCGAGGAGGGTCTGGTCGATCCCAAGCGCCACGTCATGATCGGCCTGCGCGGCACCGTCCGCGAGACCGACGCGGCCATCGACTGGGCGACCGAACAAGGCATCACCATGATGGACATCGATGAGTGCTACGACCTGGGCCCCAAGGCAACGGCGGCAAAGGCCCGCGAGATCGCCGGCGGCGGCCCGGTCTACATCACCCTCGACGTAGACGGCGTTGACCCGGCCGACATGCCCGGTACCGGCTCCCCGGAACCGGGTGGCCTGCGCATGCGCGACATGCAGGTCATGCTGCGTGACCTGAGTGGTCTCGACATTGTCGGCGGCGACGTCAACGAGGTCTCGCCGCCGCTCGACCCGACGGGCTACACCGCATTCAACGCGGCCCACCTGATGTTCGAAATCCTCTGCCTGATGGGGGCGAACCGAGCGGTGCGCTGACGTTGATGAGGACATCTCCCTAGTCCAAGTAGGCGGTGTGCTGTCTTGACTAGCTATGACGCTGTCTTGAGCAACCCTCGCGGCTTCCCGGGATAGTGTTTTGTCCTGCCCCCCTATAACTGGTCCACATAATTGATGATATTCAACGAAGGTGTG
>CAZYDR010000056.1:142-23519 GCA_964645285.1 uncultured Alphaproteobacteria bacterium | reverse complement strand
CGCCGACCAGGAAGCGCCGCGCTCCGGCCTCGGCCATGCGTAGCAAGTCGCCGTGGTCGTGAAGACCACTCTCGCAGACCAGGTCGCTACCCTCGGACGCCAGGGGCGCCAGGCGTTCGGTGGCGGCAAGGTCGACTTCGAGGGTCTTGAGGTTGCGGTTATTGATCCCGATCAGCCGGCTGGTCAGGCGCGCAGCCCGCTCCAACTCGGATTCGTCGTGGATTTCGACCAGCACATCCATACGGTAGGCTAGGGCCGCTGCCTCAATCTCGGCGGCAGCGCCGTCGTCCAGGGCCGCCATGATCAGCAGCAGACAGTCAGCGCCCAGGGCCCGGGTCTCGGCCACCTGCCAGGGATCGACGATGAAATCCTTGCGCAGCACCGGCAGATCAACCGCCTCGATGGCCGCCTGAAGATAGCTGTCTTCGCCCTGGAAATAGGGCGTGTCCGTGAGCACCGAGAGGCAGGCCGCGCCGCCGGCCTGATAGGCGCGGGCCAGGCTGGGCGGATCGAAGTCGGCGCGGATCAGGCCCTTGCTCGGCGACGCCTTTTTAAGTTCAGCGATCAGCGCCAGGCCTTGACTTGCCACATGGGCGTCAAGAGCGGCGGCGAATCCACGCGGTTCTGCTGCTGCCTTGGCGTCGCGCTCGACCGCGTCAATTGGCCGGGCCGCCTTGCGATCAGTGACCAGGATACGCTTATCGGCGCAAATGCGGCTCAGGGTGTCGCTCAAGGCTCAGGCCTCTTCGTTGGTAATGCGCACCAGGGCGTTGAGCTTCTCGCGCGCGGCGCCGCTGTCGATGGAGAGGGCGGCCGCGGCGGCGCCCTCCCGGATACCCGAAACCTCGCCGGCAACGGTCAGCGCGGCACCGGCGTTGTACAGTACGATATCGCGGAAGGCGCTGGGCTCTCCGTCGAGCAGGGCGCGTATGGCCGCCGCGTTGTATTCGCCGTCGCCGCCCAGCAGGTCTTCGAGAGCGGCGGTCTCAAGGCCGGCATCGCCGGGATTGACCTCGAAAGTGCGGACGTCGCCGTCGGCCAGCTCGGCTACATAGGACGTGCCCGTGGTGCTGAGTTCGTCCATGCCGTCGGCGCCGTGAACTACCCAGGCGCGCTCGGTGCCCAAATTAGCCAGGACCCGGGCCAAGGGCTCGATCCAGGCGCGGTCGAAAACGCCGACCAGATAGCGCCTGACGCCGGCCGGGTTGGAGATCGGCCCGAGCAGATTGAACACCGTGCGGGTACCGAGTTCGACCCGGGTCGGGCCGACGTGTTTCATGGCGCTGTGGTGGCGCTGGGCGAACATGAAGCAGATGCCGGCCTCGTTAAGGGAGCGCTCGACCAGGGAAAAATCCGCGTCGAGCTTGATGCCCAGGGCCGACAGCACGTCGGCGGCGCCGGATTTCGACGACGCCGCCTTGTTGCCGTGCTTGGCCACCGGTACCCCGGCGCCGGCGACCACCAGGGCCGAGGCGGTTGAGATATTGTACGTTCCGGTGCCGTCGCCGCCGGTTCCGACCACGTCCATGGCGTTGGCCGGGCCGGAGATGCGGGTCATCTTGTCGCGCATGGTCAGGGCGCCGCCGGTAATCTCCTCAACGTTTTCGCCGCGCACCCGCAGCGCCATCAGGAAGGCGGATATCTGCACCGGGGTAGCCTCGCCGGCCATCATCAGATCGAAGGCGCCCTTGGCCTGCTCGACGCCCAGGGTCGCGCCGGTCGCCACATGGCCGATGAGTTGTTTCATGTCGTAGTCACTCATGCCATCGTCCTCACGCTTGGCCCTCCGCCTGGGCGATGTCGAGAAAGTTCCTGAGCAGGGCGTGGCCGTGCTCGGAGGCGATACTCTCCGGGTGAAACTGGACGCCGTGGATCGGCAGTTCCCGGTGGGCGATGCCCATGATGACTCCGTCATCGGTTTCCGCCGATACCTCGAGGCAATCGGGCAGACTGTCGCGCTCGACCACCAGGGAATGATAGCGGGTCGCCGAGAACGGATTGGGCAGGCCCTTGAAGACACCTTCGCCATTATGGCTGATCTCGCTGAGCTTGCCATGCATGACATAGGGTGCGCGCACGACCTTTCCGCCGAACGCCTGGCCGACGGACTGATGGCCGAGACACACCCCGAGCAAGGGCAGGGCGCCGGCCGCGCGCTCGACCATCTCGAGACAGATGCCGGCGCGGTCCGGATCGCACGGCCCCGGCGAAATAACCACGGCCTCGGGCGCCCGGGCCAGCACCTCGTCAACGGTGACCGCATCATTGCGCTCCACCGTGACCTCGCCGCCCAACTCCCCGAGGAAGTGGACCAGGTTGTAGGTAAAGCTGTCGTAGTTATCGATTAGGACAAGCATAGCCGCCGTCTCTGGGTAATTTCTTCACGTTTTGTATCAGTTAGGGCGCGGCATTTATACCCTGCGAGGGCGGAACCGGGAGAAAATTTCGCTCATAAACCTTGGCCTTCCAGTAACTGGAATGATTATGTTATCTTGAATGGTGGGAAACCGCCTTCAATCGCGGAGTAATGGTCATGACCGTCGTCTCGACCGAGCCCATCACGGCAAATGCGCCGCCACCTAATCTGGCTACGGTTACCCTTCCCGTGGAGGGCATGACCTGTGCGTCTTGTGTCGGGCGGGTGGAGAAGGCGTTGGGTCGGGCCGAGGGTGTCGTCGGGGCCAGTGTCAATCTGGCGATCGAGCAGGCCGAGGTGACCTACGATCCCGCCGTCACCAATCCCACTGCCGTGGCCGAGGCTATCGAACGAGCAGGTTATGGGGTGCCAACTGAAACACTCACCTTCGCCATTGAGGGCATGACCTGCGCGTCCTGCGTCTCGCGGGTCGAGCGCGCCATGGGCAAGGCGGCGGGGGTTGGCGCCGTGAGTGTTAATCTGGCTACCGAGCAAGCCCGTGTCACCGGCCCGGCCAGGATCATAGACCCCGCTGAGGTGGTTGACCGGGTCGAGCGTGCCGGGTTTGGCGCCGCGCCTCTTGATGACCAGCCGAACGCCGATGATCGCGATGCGGCTGCGCTTCGCAAGCTGCGCCTTGAGCGTAACAATGTGCTGGCGGCGGCGGCCTTCACAGCGCCTTTGGTGGCGCAGATGGCGGCCGGGCTGCTTGGCTTTGACTTCCGCTTGTCACCGCTGCTGCAACTGGCCCTGGCATCCCCGGTGCAGTTCGTTCTCGGGGCGCGATTCTATGGCCCGGCCTGGAAGGGCCTGCGCGCCGGCACCGGTAACATGGACCTGCTGGTGGCATTGGGCACCTCGGCGGCATTTGGCCTCAGCGTCGCCCTGATGATCTGGCCCCAATACGGCGATGGCCATCTCTATTTTGAGGCGGCGGCGGTGATTATCACCCTGGTGCTGCTGGGCCGCTGGCTCGAGCATCGGGCCAAACGCTCCACGGCGGCGGCAATCCGCGCCTTGTCGGCCTTGCGTCCGTCAACCGCCCGAGTGCTGCGGGATGGCGCCGAGGTCGAGGTGCCGGTCGATACCCTGATGAGTGGCGACGTGGTGGTTATCCGGCCCGGCGAACGTATTCCCGCCGATGGTGAAATCATCGAAGGCGACAGCGAAATCGACGAAGCGCTGATAACCGGCGAGAGCATGCCGGTGGCCAAGGGGCCCGGCGACGTGGTCATCGGCGGCGCGGTCAACGGTGCGGGATTGCTGCGGGTTACAGTAACCGGGGTCGGCGCTGAATCCATGCTGGCGGACATCATTCGGTTGGTCGAATCCGCCCAGGCCAGCAAGGCGCCGGTCCAGCGTTTGGTCGATAAGGTGGCGTCGATCTTCGTTCCTGTAGTCGTGGTCATCGCGGACGTGGCTTTCATCGCCTGGTGGATGAGTGGCGCCGACGTGGCAGTAGCACTGGTCACCGCCGTGGCCGTACTGGTCATCGCCTGCCCCTGCGCCCTCGGTCTGGCGACGCCGACGGCGATCATGGTGGGTACTGGGGTTGCGGCCAAGGCGGGCATTCTCATCAAGGACGCCGAGGCTCTGGAGCGCACCCATAAGATCAAGGTGGTGGTGTTCGACAAGACCGGCACCCTGACCGAAGGCCGGCCCAGCGTCAGCGACGTGGTTGGCCTGGCGGCGGCTGAGGCCGAGGTGGTTGCTTTATCGGCGTCGCTTCAGGCCGGCAGCGAGCATCCCCTGGCGCAGGGCGTGTTGGAGTATGCCGGGGGTGTCGAGCTTAAACCGGCCGTCGATTTCAAGAGCCTGACCGGCCGGGGCATCAATGCCACGATCGATGGCCGCGCCTTGTGGCTTGGCAATCGCCGGCTCATGGCCGAGGCGGGCATCGACATTGGAACTGGTGATGCCGCAGCCACGGCGCTCGAACAAGAGGGCAAGACCGTCATGTGGCTCGGCGAGGGTGGCGGCGTGCTTGGCCTGATTGCCATGCGGGACGCGGTCAAGGCCAATGCGTCGGCGGCGGTGGCGCGGCTCAAGGTCCAGGGCATCGAGACCGTGATGCTGACCGGCGACAACGGGCGCAGCGCCGCCATGGTCGCCGCGGAAGTCGGGGTCGATCGGGTCCTGGCCGAGGTTCTGCCCGGCGACAAGGCCGCGGAAATTGTTCGCCTGCGCGGCGATGGCCGTCTTGTCGCCATGGTCGGCGACGGCATCAACGACGCGCCGGCCCTGGCCGCCGCCGATGTCGGCATCGCCATGGCCGGCGGCACCGATGTCGCCATGCACAGCGCCGGCTTGACCCTGATGCGCGGCGACCCCGTGCTGGTGGCTGACGCCATCGAGGTGTCCCGGGCCACCTACCGTAAGATTTTGCAGAATCTGTTCTGGGCCTTTATTTACAACGTCATCGGGATTCCCCTGGCTGCCGCGGGTATGCTCAACCCGGTATTCGCCGGGGCGGCCATGGCGTTTTCCAGCGTCAGCGTAGTGACCAATTCATTGAGCTTGAGGCGTTGGCGGCCCCAGGGTGGAAGCAAGTCGGGAGCAAACAAATGAACATTGGCCAGGCGGCGAGCCTTTCCGGAGTGACGTCGAAAACCATCCGCTACTACGAATCCATCGGCCTGATTGAAGCGGCGCCGCGTACCGACGGCGGCTACCGCAGCTACGGCGATACGGACGTTGCCTTCCTGCGCTTTATCCACCGGGCGCGCAGCCTGGGGTTCAGCGTTGATGACGTGGCCGGCCTGTTGACGCTTTATCGCGACAAGGGCCGCGCCAGCGCCGACGTCAAGGCAGTGGCCCGACGGCATATGAGCGATATCGAGGAAAAAATCGCGGCCCTAGAATCGATCCGCACGACTCTTGGTTATCTGGTTGATAAGTGCCACGGCGACGACCGGCCTGATTGTCCGATTCTCGACGACCTGGCCGGGTTAGCGGTCAACCCCGTGGCCGGACCGGAGCGCTCTCAGTGAGCCATCGACTCTTCATGGGACTGACCCTTGCCGCCATTCTCGGAATTGGCGGCGGCGCCTGGCTTGCCGCGCAAGAGCCGGTTCAACCAGTTGCCGATCCGGTCATGGTCGAACTCGAAGCCGAGCCGGAACCGGTGATCGAGCCGTTTGTCGAGCCGGTGGCGCCGGTGGCTGTCGCCACCGAAGAAGACGAAACAGTGCAATGGGCGTCGTCGGTTACGATTGAACCTATTGAGGTTGTCGAGCCGCCAGCTTGGCAGCGTCATGCGGTGTCGCCACCGTTGGCGGTCCCCGGCACGCCGATGATTGCCCTGATGATTGACGACATGGGTGAGGCGAGGGATTGGTCGGATCGTATTGTCGCCCTGCTGGGCCCGCTCACCCTGGCCTATTTCCCTCACGCGCCGAACCTTGACGAACAGGTCGCGGCGGCCCGCCGAGCCGGCCATGAAATCATGCTGCACCTTCCCATGGAGCCCGACGACGCGAGTGAGAACCCCGGCCCCGATCCGCTGTTGACCAGCCTGGACGCCGATGAATTGCGCGGCCGCGCAATCGCCATGCTCGACAGCATCGATGGCTATGTGGGGGTCAACAACCACATGGGCAGCCGGTTTACCCGCGACGAGGTAGCCATGGCGCTGGTCCTCGGCGAGGTGCGCGACCGCGGCCTGCTGTTCGTCGATTCCCGCACGGGCTCCAATTCCGTGGCGGAACGGCTCGCCCGCGACTTTGGCGTACCAGCTCTGCGCCGTGATATCTTTATCGATAACGACGCCGATGGCACGCTCATCGGCGCCCAGCTCGCCGCCCTGGAACGTCACGCCCGGGATCATGGCTTCGCCATCGGCATTGCCCATCCGCGACCCCACACCATCGAAGTTCTGACCGACTGGTTATCGACGGTGGCCGAACGGGGATTCGTGCTGGTTCCCGTCAGCACCATCGCCGCCCGGGACCCAAGCGTCCATATGGCGGCCAGCCAAGATGAGACGGTCGCCGAATGAGCTCGCCAACACCAACTGTCGAACGAACCTCAGCCATGCCGGGCCGGGTGTGGTATTGGGTCGCCGGCATCATTGGCGCCATGGCCCTAACCGCCTTCGTGGCCATCTTGTTTAACGGCATTGCCGGCATGGGTGATGCCCTGCAGCAGATGCTGGGGCCAGGTCAGATCGAGATCACCCTGGAAGAGCCCGGCACCTACACCGTGTTTCACGAGCATGAGAGCATCTTCGAGGGCCAGTATTACTCGTCGCCCGAAATCGTCTCGGGTCTGACTGTGCGGGTCCGCTCTTTAGATAGCAGCGAGACCATCAGGGTCGAGGCGCCTAACGTGAACTCCAACTATGCGATCAGCGGCCGTTCGGGCGTCGGAATTTTCGAATTCAACATAGTCGAACCGGGCCGCTACCGAATAACCGCGGCCTACGGCAACGGTCAGGCCACGCCCCCGGTAGTGCTGGCTATAGGCCACGACTTCATGGGCTTGATGGCCATCATATTCGGCGCTATTGGCGTCATGATGGTCGGCGCCGGTCTGGTGATCGCGATCGTCGTGGTCACCTTCGTAAAGCGAGAAAAGGCTTTGAGAGCCATGCAAGGAGGAGCAACAAAATGAGTGACACTTATCTGGTTAGTGGAATGACCTGCGAGGGCTGCGTTCGCGCGGTCACCAACGCCATCGAGCGCGCCATTCCCGGCGCTTCCGTGTCGGTTGATCTCGCCGCCGGTCGGGTTACTGTCGATGGCGCCAACGGCGAAGGTGCTGTCGCCGAGGCGATGGACGATGCCGGCTTCGATTTTAACGGCAAAGCCTGACACGCAGGCACCAACGGGGAGAGAACCATGACGTCGAACCAATCGACACGTCCGGCCAAGCTCGGCCTGATTTTGCCGGCCATGGAGAAGAACAATGGCATGAGCAGCTGGGCCGATATCCGCGCTATGGCGGAACTCGCCGAAGGCATGGGCTTCGACTCTTTGTGGGTGGTTGATCACTTTCTCTACAAGCTTGAAAACGACGAGCCGCCGAAGGGCGCCTGGGAGTGCTGGTCGATGTTGTCCGCCCTGGCGACCTGTACGAAAAATGTCGAGCTCGGCACCCTGGTGCTCGGCATGGGTTTCAGGAACCCGGCGCTGCTGGCGAAGATGGCTGATACGGTCGATGAAATCTCTGGCGGGCGGCTCATCCTCGGTATCGGCGCGGGCTATCACAAGTACGAGTACGACGCTTTCGGCTATCCCTTCGATTACAAATTCAGCCGCTTCGAGGAGGGCATTCAGATTCTCCATAGCTTGCTGAAGACTGGCAAGGTCGACTTCGAGGGACGCTTCCACAGCGCCCGCGAATGCGAATTGAAACCGCGTGGTCCGCGCCCCGATGGGCCGCCCATCATGGTCGGCGGCAGGGGGCACAAGATGTTTCGCGCGGTCGGAAAATATGCGGATATTCACAACGGTTTTTGGGACGATGTGGCCAACAGTCCCGAAGGTTTCGCCGCCATGAGCGCGCGCATCGACGAGGCCTGCGAAGAGGTTGGCCGTAATCCGGTGACCCTGGCGCGCTCGGCCTCGGTGCTAATGGCCGATCCCACCGCCGAGCCCTGGTGGGAGGATATGCCGTTCGACAACGATGCCGACCTCGGCGCCCTCAAACCCTTGTTCGGAGAACCCGAGAAGATCGCTGAAACCCTCCGGCGGTTCGTCGCCGAAGGGGTGGCCAGCATCCAAATTCACCTGGATCCGACCACGCCCGAAGCCGTCGAACGGCTGGCGTCGCTGCTGGAGGCTTTCGACGCCGGCTAGTGACTTGAGCGGGGTGTTACCGGCGAAAATAGGCGCGATTCAATAGACCTGCTATGCTATGGATGATCGAACCGCAATCCCGTTTCAGCCCGGAGGCCGTGTCATGAGTGATGCGCCAGAATCCAATGATCCAGCCAACCCGCACAGCATGGCGGGGCACAGGGACGGCAATTTCGTAACCACGGGCGATCGCCGCCGCTTCTCCGGCATACCCACGTTCCTGCGCGCGCCTCTGGTCAAAGACGGCGACGAGCCGACCATCGGCATATTCGGCGTGCCCTATGATGGCGGCATCGTCCGTACGCCGGGCACCCGGTTCGGGCCCCGTGGCATTCGCAATTGTTGTTGGCGTGTCGAGCAATTCGACCCGGAGCTCGGCGTCAATCCATTCGATATGCACGACATCGTCGACTTCGGCGATCTGATCCTGTCGCCGTTCTCGGTCGACGACGCCATGGAATCCATCGAAAAGGGCGCCGCTAAGCTGCTCCATAGGGATATCGTGCCCATCGCGATTGGCGGTGATCACTTCATCACTCATCCGCTGCTGCGCGCCATTCACAAGAAACATGGCGATGTGGCGGTCATCCATTTCGACGCCCACACGGACACGGCGACCGAAGCCTATGGCCAGAAGTACAACCACGGCACCATGTTTCGTTATACCGTGGCGGAAGGCATTCTCGATCCGAAGAAATTTATTCAGGTTGGTATCCGCAAGGTCTTCGGCGATGACGAGTTCGATTTTCATAAAGAGCACGGCATCGAGGTCATCTCAGCCGAGCGCTTACGGGAGATCGGCGCCGCCGGACTGAAAGAACGGTTTGCCCGCCTCCAGGGGGAGAAAGTCTACGTCACCTTCGATATCGATTTTGTCGATGCGGCCCATGCCCCCGGCGTTGGCAGCCCGGAATTGGGCGGGCCTTCAAGCAGCGAAACCATGGCCGCTATCCGGGCCCTGACGGGTCTCGACATTGTCGGCTTTGATCTGGTTGAAGTGGCGCCGCCCTACGATGTGCGCGATCTGACGTGCTATCTCGCCAACTTGGTGTTGATGGCGTTTGTTTCAATGACGCCCCAACGCTAACTCTCGTTGCCGCTGGCGAAGCGCACTGCTTCCTGGGCCGCGCGGATCAGGGCGCGGGCCTTAGTGCAGCTTTCCTGGTACTCGGTTTCCGGATCGCTGTCGGCGACCACGCCGCCGCCGGCCTGGACGTACATGACACCATCCTTGACCACCGCCGTGCGCAGCGCGATGCAGGTATCCATGGAGCCATTGGCTGAGAGGTAGCCCACGGCGCCGGCGTAGATGCCGCGTCGGTCGTGCTCAAGCTCGTCGATGATCTCCATGGCCCGCACCTTGGGCGCGCCCGATACTGTGCCGGCGGGAAAGCCGCCGACCAGGGCGTCGATGGCATCGAATTGCGGATCGATTTCGCCTTCGACGTTGGAGACGATGTGCATGACGTGGCTATAGCGCTCGATGATATTGCGCTCGGTCACCTTGACCGTGCCGATCTTGGCCACCCGGCCCACGTCGTTGCGCCCCAGATCCAGCAGCATGAGGTGCTCGGCCAGCTCTTTGGGGTCAGCGAGCAAATCGTCGGCCAGGGCCTGATCTTCAGCGGTGTTGGCGCCGCGCGGCCGAGTGCCGGCGATCGGCCGTACGGTGACCGTGCCGTCGCGCAGGCGGACCAGGATTTCCGGGCTTGAGCCGACCACCGCGAAATCGCCGAAGTCGAGGCAGAACAAGAACGGCGATGGATTGAGCCGGCGCAGGGCCCGATAGAGCGCCATGGGCGGCAGTTCGAACGGCACGGAAAAGCGCTGCGAGGGCACCACCTGGAATACGTCGCCGGCGAAGATGTACTCCTTCGCCTTCTCGACCATGGCGTGGTAGGCCTCGCGCGTGGTGTTCGAGGTCGGTTCGGGAACGGCGCCGCCGGCGGCTCGCTTGATCTGTTTGTGGGGCACGCTGCGCTCAAGTTCGGCGACCGCGTCGCCGAGGCGCGCCTCGGCTAGGCCATAGGCGGTGTCCGCATCGACGCCGTCCTTGGGCCACACCGGGGTGACCACGGTCACCAGGTCCTCCACGTTGTCGATGATGGCCATGATGGTGGGGCGCAGGAACATGCCGTCGGGACAGCACATGACGTCCGGATTGCTGTCGGGCAGGCGTTCCATGAGGCACACGGTGTCGTAGGACATATAACCGACCAGACCGGCGGCCATGGGCGGCAGGCCCTCGGGCAGGTCAATCCGTGATTCGGCGATGACCGAGCGCAAGGAGTCGAGCGAGCCTTCATCGCTGGCCTCGAAAGCGTCCGGATCGTTAAGGGCGCTACGGTTGATTTCGGCTTTGTTACCGTGGCATCGCCAAATGAGATCGGGCTTGAGGCCGACAATGGAGTAGCGGCCGCGAACAGCGCCGCCCTCGACGGATTCCAGCAAAAAACTATTGGCCTGGCCATCGACCAGCTTGAGCATGACCGAAACCGGGGTTTCTAGATCGGCAACCAGGGTGGTCCATGCCACCTGGGGCGCGTTGTTGTTGTAGGTCGCGGCGAAGGCCGCTGGTTCGGGTCTCAAACGCATGGTCAGTACAGTGCTTCGAGGGCGCCCGTATTGACCATCACCGGATAGCGCTGCTGAAGATAGGCGCGGTACTGGTCCATCAGATCACGGGTAATACCGTCGCGAATTAATTGTTGTTGCTGTTCATAGCCGGCGGCGTCGGCGGTGCCGTCGGCTTTGACAATGTCGGCCACGCGGATCATTGCATGGCCCAGGCCGTCACGGGTTACGCCGGAGGCGGCGCCATCGCTGCCAAGGGCAAACAGGGCGGCGACCAACTCGTTCGACAACGCCGCCCCGGCGCCATCGCCATCGCGCCGCACGGGCTCGCTGCTCAAGGGAACCAGGCCGAGGTCGGCAACGACTTGGGCATAGCTCTCGCCGGACTCGATACGCTCGACCGCGGCCTCGGCTCGTGACGCCGCCATGATGTCTCGTTGTTCAGCCGTCCAGCCGTCGCTCACGGCCTGGCGCACATTTTCAAGGGGACGCAGCGCCGGCTTTATGACGTTATCCACTCGGAGCACGAACTCGCTGCCGTCGCCGGCTTCAATCACCAGGGAGGTCTCGCCGCTTGCGGTGGCAAAAGCAGTCGCCAGGAACTCGTCGCCAGTGGGAAGTCCGTCAATAAACGATCCGTCGAGGCCATCGCCGTCGACGTCAATGGCGTCGAGACGGTGGAACGGCAGGGCGAGTTCGTCGGCGGCCTCGTCAATGGTCGCGCCGGCGGCGAACTTGTCGTCGAGCTGATTGGCGAAATGGTATAGCGCATCGGCGGCGCGGGTCAGGGAGATATCGCGGATCAGCCGATCACGAACCTCATCTAGGGTCGGCGAGTGGGCCGGTTCGATGGCGGTAAGGCGGAAGATGTGCCAGCCCAGACCGGTCTCGACGGGTTCACTGAAGGCGCCTTCGCTTAGACCGAAGACCACATCGGCCATGTCGCCAAACAATTCGTTGCGGCTCACCGTGCCGAGGGAGATATCATCCGCCGCGGCGCCGGTCATCTCCGCCGCCACGGCGACAAAGTTACCGCCCGCGGTCAGCCTGTCGTGTATTTCCTGGGCTGCGGCAGCGTCGAATGCCACGATTTGATCGATGGAGCGGCGCTCGGGTTTCATGAATTCAAGATGACGGTCGTCGTACTCGGCCTCAAGTTCATCCTCGGAAATGGCGATTTCCTCGAAGATGTCTTGCGGCGTGATGTGAATGTACGACAGCGCGCGGTATTCTGGCGCGGTAAAGCGTTGGGCGTTGGTCCGATGAAAGTCCGACAGCTCGCCTTCGCTGGGCGCGGCAATGTCAGTAATCGAGTCGCTGGTAATGATCGCGTACTCACCAATCCGGCGTTCCTCCTGATAACTGTAGATACTGTCGACCAGGAATTTAGACGCCGCCGCCCCGCCGGTAATCGCGCTGGCCAGTTGGCCGCGCATAATTTCATCGCGCCGGGTTGCCAGATACATGTCTTCGGTGATCCGCTGGGCGGCCAGGAACGAGGCAAAATAATTGGCGTCAAACGCGCCCTGGATATTTGCGAACAACCGGGAATCGCGAATGTCGTCGCGAAGCATTTTGTCGCTGACCGAGAGGCCGAGACGCGAGACTTCGAGATCGTAGAGTCGTCGCACAATCAACACATCGACGGCTTGGTTGAGAATTCCGAGTTCGACGGCCTGGGCGCTGTTCAGTTGATTGCCGAAATATGGCTGCAACTGGGCAATCTGAAGCTGGAACTCACGGCTGATTTCCGGATTGGTGATCTCGATGCCGTCGACCGACGCCACCGCCACACCCGAGCGACTGAGGATGCCGCGGACGACGTCGCTGATGCCGAACAATCCGAACCCGGCAATAATCAGAGCCGAGAAAATCCCGAGAACCCACTTGCCGCCGAGTTTTCGCATTGAGATGAGCATGGCGCGTGTGGTCCTGAAACAAAGCCAATAAGGTGAGGCGGGCGTGAGCCGGCCAAGGGCGCGCATATTATGGGCTGTGCCCGTACGGCGGCAACACGTAATATAGCAGCCTGTTATTCCGTACCCTGTTGGTTATCGCTGGAGCCTGATGCCCATGTCACCTCGCCCTCTTATTGCCGGCAACTGGAAGATGAACGGACTGCGCGCCGATGCCCTGGAAAGAGCCGCGGCGTTGGCCGCCCTGGCGGGCCATGAGGATGCGGGTTGCGATCTGGTCATCTGCCCACCATCGACCTTGCTCCACGAGGTCGCAGGCGCGGTGGGCGGTGCTTCCGTGATCCTCGGGGCCCAGGATTGCCACTGCCGGGAGTCGGGCGCCCATACGGGCGATGTCAGCGCCGCCATGGCCGCCGATGCCGGCTGCCGATATGTCATTGTCGGCCACTCGGAACGCCGATCCGAGCATCAGGAAAGCGACGCGGTGGTCCGGGCCAAGGCCGAGGCGGCTCATGGCGCCGGCCTGATCGCTATCATCTGCCTTGGCGAAAGCGAAGCCCAACGGGACGCGGGGGAGGCCTTGGCGGTGGTCGAAAGCCAATTGGCCGGGTCGCTGCCGGACGGCGCCGGGGCGGCCGACTCGGTCATCGCCTACGAGCCGATCTGGGCCATTGGCACCGGCCGCACCCCATCCAACGAACAGATCGCCGAAGTGCATGACCATTTGCGCATCCGACTCGGCGCCGGCGGCGAAGGCGTGCGCTTGCTTTACGGCGGCTCGGTCAAGCCATCCAATGCCAGTGAGATTCTCGCGCTCGACAACGTCAATGGGGCGCTGGTCGGTGGCGCCAGTCTGGTGGCCGACGATTTCTGGGCGATTTGTCGAAGCTTGCACTAGTGGATAGGACTGGCCTGTGCTATAGGCGGCGTGCCCTTGGTCGCTCGTGGCGCCACACCCGATAAGACTCGTCACCGATGTATCAAATACTGCTCGTCATTCACGTCATTCTGGTCCTTGCCTTGATCGGCTCTGTGCTGCTGCAACGCAGTGAGGGCGGGGCGCTTGGCATGGGCATGGGCAGTGGCGGTGGCGGCGCCGGCGGCGGCCTTATGTCGGGGCGGGCGCAGGCCAATCTGTTGACCCGGACGACGACCATCCTGGCGACGTTGTTCATGGTGTCCAGCATGGTCCTGACACTCATGGTGACCAATCGCGACGGTCGCGAGTCGATTGTCGATCAAATTCAGTCGGCCCCGGTAGATGAAGCGCCGGCGGAACCCGCGGGACCCAGCGTCCCAATTGCGGATTAGAGGCGTGAGGGCAAAAAACCATCAAAATGCTCTTCGCGACGCGGGTCGCGCTTCTGCTCCCCACCAACCTGTGTTATACGTAAATTCCATGGCGCGGTTCATATTCATCACCGGCGGTGTGGTCTCTTCCCTGGGAAAAGGTCTTGGCTCCGCAGCACTCGCGGCGTTGCTTCAGGCACGCGGATATCGCGTCCGCCTGCGCAAGCTCGATCCCTATCTCAATGTCGATCCGGGCACCATGAGCCCCTATCAGCACGGCGAGGTATTCGTCACCGACGATGGCGCCGAGACTGATCTCGACCTCGGCCACTACGAGCGTTTCACCGGTGTGCCGGCGCGCAAGAGCGACAACATCACCAGCGGCCGGGTCTATTCCACGGTGATTCTCAAAGAGCGTCGCGGCGATTATCTGGGCGGCACGGTGCAGGTCATTCCTCACGTTACCGACGCCATCAAGAAATTCATCGTCGCCGATACCCAGGATACGGATTTCCTGCTTTGTGAGATCGGCGGCACCGTGGGCGATATCGAAAGCCTGCCGTTCCTTGAGGCGATTCGCCAGCTCGGCAACGAACTGCCGCGCGACGACACCTGCTTTGTCCACGCCACTCTGGTGCCGTACCTCGCCTCGGTCGGCGAGCTCAAGACCAAGCCGACCCAGCATTCGGTCAAGGAACTGCGCGGCATCGGTATCCAGCCGGATATCCTGTTGTGTCGCTCGGAGCGGGAAATACCCCCCGGCGAGCTCGGCAAGATTGCGTTGTTCTGCAATGTCCGCAAGGAAGCGGTGATTCCGGCTCTCGATGTCGATACCATCTATCAGGCGCCCATCAGCTATCACGAGGCCGGTCTCGACACCCAGGTGCTGCTGCGCTTCGGCATTGAGGACAAGGTGGCGCCGGACTTGTCTCGTTGGGAAACCATTGCCGATCGTATTCGCAGGCCCGAGGGCGAAGTCAGTATCGCCGTGGTCGGCAAATATACCGGCCTGATCGACGCCTATAAGTCTCTGGCCGAAGCGCTGACCCATGGCGGCATCGCCAACCATGTGCGGGTCAAGATGTCCTGGGTCGATGCCGAGACCTTCAAGTCCGACGACATCGTTCATGAATTGCAGGAGGTCGATGGCATTCTGGTGCCGGGCGGTTTCGGTGAACGGGGCGCCGAAGGCAAGGTGGCGGCGGTGACCTTCGCCCGCGAGCGTAAAATTCCTTATTTCGGCATCTGCTTCGGCATGCAGATGGCGGTGATCGAAACCGCGCGCAATCTGGCCGGCTTGCCCGGCGCCTCGTCCACCGAGTTCGGTTTCTGCGAGGATCCGGTGGTCGGGCTGATGACTGAGTGGACCCGGGGCAACGTTACCGAGACCCGCAACGTCGGCGATAATCTCGGCGGCACCATGCGTCTCGGCGCCTATGAATGTGTCTTCGAGAACGGCAGCCGGGTGTCGCAAATCTACGATAAGAAGACCATCAGCGAGCGGCACCGCCATCGCTACGAGGTCAACATCAATTACCGCCCGCAACTCGAGGCGGCGGGCATGAGATTTTCCGGCATGTCACCCGATGGTGTGTTGCCCGAGATCATCGAGCTGACCGACCACCCGTGGTTCGTCGGCGTCCAGTTCCACCCGGAGCTAAAATCAAAGCCGTTCGACCCTCACCCGTTGTTCGCGTCGTTCATCGAGGCGGCGGTCCAGCAATCTCGCCTGGTCTGATCTTTCGCACATGACAAAGCCACACCAGATTGCGGTGGGCGATCTGCGTATCGGCAATGATCTGCCGCTGACGCTGATCGCCGGACCCTGCGCCATTGAAAGCCGCGCTCATGCTCTGGAGACCGCCGATGCGCTATGTGGCATGGCGTCCGAGGCCGGCATCGGCCTGATCTACAAAAGCTCATTCGACAAGGCCAACCGTACCAGCGTGGACAGTCCGCGCGGCACCGGCATGGCCGAGGGTCTGGATATTCTGGCCGGCGTGCGCGAGGCCATGGGCTGTCCTGTTGTCACCGACGTTCATTTGCCTGAGCAGTGCGCCCCGGTAGCCGAGGCCGTGGATGTGCTGCAGATTCCCGCCTATCTGTGCCGCCAGACCGATCTGGTGATGGCGGCGGCGGTGACCCGCCGACCGGTCAATATCAAGAAGGGTCAGTTCCTGGCGCCGTGGGACATGGCCAATGTGTTCGCCAAGGCCCGGGATGCCGGCAACAACGACATCATGCTGTGCGAGCGCGGCGCCAGTTTCGGCTACAACACTTTGGTCTCGGACATGCGTGCGTTGCCCGTTCTGGCCGAGACCGGTTGCCCGGTGGTGTTCGACGCAACCCACTCGGTGCAGCAGCCAGGCGGGCAGGGCGGCACCAGCGGTGGCCAGCGCGAGTTCGTGCCCGTATTGGCCCGCGCCGCGGTGGCGGTTGGCGTTGCCGCCGTATTCATGGAGACCCACCAGAACCCGGACAGCGCGCCCAGCGATGGCCCCAACATGGTGCCGCTCGATGAAATGTCCGAACTGCTGGCCCGCCTCGTGGCTCTCGACCGGCTGACCAAAACCCTTTAAATACCTACGACGTTTCAATTTATCTATTCGCGGAGACTCTCATGACCGAGATCGTCGATATCCATGCCCGTGAAATTCTCGACAGCCGGGGCAACCCGACGGTCGAGGTCGACGTCACCCTCGACAATGGCGCCGAAGGCCGGGCCGGGGTACCGTCGGGGGCGTCCACCGGCGCCCACGAAGCGGTCGAGCGCCGCGATGGCGACGCTGAGCGTTACGGCGGCAAGGGCGTGCTCGAGGCCGTCGAAGCGGTCAATGGTGAACTGTTCGACGCTCTTTCGGGTATGGACGCCACCGAGCAGGAAGCCATCGACCAGACTATGATCGATCTCGACGGCACGGCGAACAAGAGCCGTCTCGGGGCCAACGCCATTCTCGGCGTCAGTCTCGCCGTAGCCAAGGCGGCGGCCAGCGCCCGTGCCTTGCCGCTCTATCGCTATGTTGGTGGCTCCCACGCCCGCGACCTGCCGGTGCCCATGATGAACGTGGTCAACGGCGGTGCCCATGCCAACAACAGCATCGACCTGCAGGAGTTCATGATTGTGCCCGTGGGGGCCGATAATTTTGCCGAGGCCCTGCGCATGGGGGCCGAGGTGTTTCATGCCTTGCGCCGCCAACTGGATGATGCGGGCCATTCCACGGCTGTGGGCGACGAGGGCGGTTTCGCACCCAATCTGGCCAGTGCCGACGCCGCCCTGGCGGAAATCGTCAAGGCCATCGATTCGGCGGGTTACACCCCCGGCGACGATATTTCTCTGGCCCTCGACGCGGCGGCCAGCGAATTTTATTCCGACGGCGCCTATGTGCTCGACGGCGAGGGCAAGACCCTCGATAGCGCCGCCATGACGGCCTATTACGAGGACCTGGTTGGGCGCTATCCCATCGTCTCCATCGAGGATGGTATAGCCGAGGATGACTGGGACGGCTGGGTCACCATGACCGCCGCCCTGGGCGCCGAGACCCAGCTTGTCGGCGACGATTTGTTCGTCACCAATGTGGCCCGGCTCAATCAAGGAATCGCTCAGGGCGCGGCCAATGCGATTCTGATAAAAGTGAATCAGATTGGCACCTTATCAGAAACCCTGGAGACCGTGGAGCGGGCGGGACGGGCCGGTTATGCCTCCGTCATGTCGCACCGTTCGGGCGAGACCGAGGACGCCACTATCGCCGATCTGGCGGTCGCCACCAACTGCGGCCAGATAAAAACCGGCTCTCTGTCGCGCTCCGACCGCATGGCCAAGTACAACCAGTTGCTCCGTATCGAGGAAGAGCTTGATCGCATGGCGCGCTACCCCGGCGCCGGCGCATTCGCCCGTAGCGGTGACTGACAGCCTCGTATCGGTCTTGCAATCAGTGGCTTGACCCGGGCGAATCGATTGTGATTCAATGCGGTTATGTCGTGGCTTAATGAAATAGCTCAACGGGTCCGGTCCATGGCCGGGCCGCTGGCCGTGGCCTGCATGGTCAGCTACATCGGCTTTCATGCCATTCAGGGTGAGCGCGGGTTGTTGACCTGGCTGCAACTCAGCTACCAGATTGAGCAGACCCGGGCAGCCTTGGTCATGAGCCGCGCCGAGGAACATCAACTGACCCACCGGGTCTCCCTGCTGCGCCGCGATAATCTTGATCTCGACATGCTTGATGAGCGTGTCCGTGCGGTGCTCAATCAGGCGCGTCCCGGCGAGCTCGTGATGTTCCTGGAGCCGGCGCGTTCGACCCTTTGAGCCTTGCCCAGTAAGGGGATTTATCCCTCGTTTCCCATGGTTTAGGACTGGCTTGCCTTGCATGGCGGGACTATTACGCGTAATTTCTCATACGCGTTTAACGACCATGAGGCCTGCCTCATGGGAGCGGGCTCAACTGCCGGGGAAGTTGCCATGGCGACGCCCAAGAAAAAGACCAAGCGCGCCAAACCAAAGACGCCGGATCGCGACGAGCTTCTGGCCTATTACAGGCAGATGCTGCTGATCCGCCGTTTCGAGGAAAAGGCCGGCCAGATGTACGGCATGGGCCTGATCGGCGGATTCTGCCATCTCTACATCGGCCAGGAGGCGGTGGTCGTCGGCATGGAGCACGCCATCGGTCCGTACGACGGCGTCATCACCAGCTATCGCGACCATGGCCACATGCTGGCCCGGGGCATGGACGCCAAGGGCGTCATGGCCGAGCTGACCGGACGCCGGGGTGGCTACTCCAAAGGCAAGGGTGGCTCCATGCACATGTTTTCCACCGAGAAGAATTTCTACGGTGGCAACGGCATCGTCGGCGCCCAGGTGCCCCTCGGTGTTGGCATGGCCTTCGCCTACAAGTATCGCGACGAGAAGTGGGTATCTCTGACCTATTTCGGCGAGGGCGCGGCCAATCAGGGTCAGGTCTATGAGTCGTTCAACATGGCGTCCCTGTGGAAGCTGCCGGTGGTGTTCGTCATCGAGAACAATCAATACGCCATGGGCACATCCATTGAACGTGCCAAGGCGGGTACTGAATTCGCCAATCGCGGCGACGCCTTCGGCATTCCCGGCATGGAGGTCGATGGCATGGACGTAGTCGCCGTGCGCGCCGCCGGCGACGAGGCGGTGGCCTATTGCCGGTCAGGCAACGGCCCGATCCTTATGGAGATGAAGACTTATCGCTATCGTGGCCACTCCATGTCGGACCCGGCCAAATACCGGCTCCGGGAGGAAGTCCAGCAAGTCCGCGCCCACCGCGACCCCATCGAACAGCTGCGTAAGCGCATGCTCGACGATAAGCAGGCCAACGAGACCGTGTTCAAGGACATCGACCGGGAGGTCAAGGCGGTGGTCGCCGAGGCTGCCGAGTTCGCCCAGAACAGCCCCGAGCCCGACGCCGCCGAGCTTTACACCGACGTCCTGTTGGAGGCTTGAGCGGGACCCTTATGACCATCAACATTGTCATGCCCGCGCTGTCGCCGACCATGACCGAGGGCAATATCGCCAAATGGCTGAAGCAGGAAGGTGACGCTGTGGCCGCCGGCGACATCCTGGCCGAGATCGAAACCGACAAGGCGACCATGGAGATCGAGGCGGATGAAGCCGGCGTCATGGGCAAAATCCTCATGACCGAAGGCAGCGAGGCCGTGCCCGTCAATACGCCGATCGCGGTGTTGCTGGAGGACGGCGAGGACGCCAGCGCGATTCCCGATATAGCCGCGCGTGTCCCGGCAGCACAAGCGGCGACGTCCGCCAAGGCGGCGCCAGCACCAGTCCCGGTTCAGGCGGCCCCGGCCAGCGACGAAGACGCCCATTACCAAAGCACCACGACCCTGACCGTGCGCGAAGCCTTGCGCGACGCCATGGCCGAGGAAATGCGCGGCCACGACGACATCTTCCTCATGGGCGAGGAGGTCGCCGAATACCAGGGCGCCTATAAGGTCAGCCAGGGCCTGCTGGAAGAATTCGGCGCCCGCCGGGTCATCGACACACCCATAACCGAGGCCGGTTTCGCCGGCATCGGCATCGGTGCCGCCTTCGCCGGTCTGCGGCCCATCGTCGAGTTCATGACGTTTAACTTCGCCATGCAGGCCATTGACCAGATCATCAATTCAGCCTCCAAGACCCAATACATGTCCGGCGGCCAGATGCGCTGTCCCATCGTGTTTCGCGGGCCCAATGGCGCCGCCGCACGGGTTGGCGCCCAGCATTCCCAGTGCTACGCCAGTTGGTACGCCCATTGCCCCGGCCTCAAGGTGGTGGCGCCGTTCTCGGCGGGCGACGCCAAGGGGTTGCTCAAGTCGGCCATCCGCGATCCCAACCCGGTGATCTTCCTGGAGAACGAAATTCTCTACGGCCAGAGCTTCGAAGTGCCGGTGGACGACGACTTCACCGTGCCCATCGGCCGCGCCAAGGTGGTGCGCGCCGGTGGCGACGTCACCATCGCCGCATTCTCGATCATGGTCGGCCATGCCCTGGCCGCTGCCGAAGCCCTGGCTGCCGACGGCATCGACGCCGAGGTCATCGATCTGCGCACGATCCGACCGTTGGACACGGACACCATCGTGGCGTCGGTTAGAAAAACCAATCGCCTGGTAACGGTCGAGGAAGGCTGGCCCTTCGCCGGCATCGGCGCCGAGCTGTCCGCCGCCATGATGGAACTCGCCTTTGACGATCTTGATGCGCCGGTGGCGCGGGTCTCCGGGGTCGATGTGCCCATGCCCTACGCCGCCAACCTGGAAAAGCTGGCGCTGCCCCAGGCCGATCAAATCGCCCAGGCGGCGCGCGACATCTGTTACCGGTCATGAGAGGAGTGGAGTCATGACAATCCAGATTTTCATGCCGGCCCTGTCGCCGACCATGACCGAGGGTAATCTCGCCAAATGGCACAAGCAGGAAGGCGACACCGTGGTGTCCGGCGACATCATCGCCGAGATTGAGACCGACAAGGCGACCATGGAAGTCGAAGCGGTGGAAGAGGGCGTGCTCGGCCGCATTCTGGTTGCCGAGGGTAGCGAGAACGTTGCCGTCAATACCGCCATCGCCGTGATGCTGGAAGAGGGCGAGGATGCCTCGGCGCTGGATGCGGTTGTCGTGGATACGCCGGTGCCAGCCGCTGAACCGGCGCCGGCGTCACCCGTCGAGCCCGTTGCAGAGCCAGTGCCCATGGCGCCATCATCCGGCGACCGCGTCGTTGCCAGTCCGCTTGCCCGCCGCATGGCGACCCAATCCGGCCTGGACATCGGCGCCATTGCCGGCAGTGGTCCGCATGGCCGGGTGGTCAAAACCGATGTCGAGACCGCCCTTGCCGGTGTCGGCGCGCCTGCCGCGGCGGCCAGGCCGGGGTCGGCGGCCGTACCAACAGCTATTGTGGAGACGCCTGGAATGCCCGCTTACATCGAGGCGCCCAACTCGGCTGTGCGCAAGATCATCGCCCAACGTTTGACGGAATCCAAACGCGAGGCGCCTCATTTTCATCTTACCGTGGACTGCCACATCGACGCCTTGCTCGAGGCCCGTAAGGAGCTCAACAGCCGAAGCCCGGCCGAGGGTCCCGACGCCTACAAGATTTCAGTCAACGATTTCGTTGTTCGCGCGGCTGCTCTGGCGCTGGGTAAGGTGCCGGCAGCCAATGCGTCGTGGACCGACGCGGCCATCCGGCTCTACCAGCGGGCGGATATCTCCGTCGCCGTGGCCATTGACGAGGGTTTGATTACGCCGATTATCCATGACGCCGGCTCCAAGGGGCTGGCCACCATATCGGCGGAGATGAAGGACCTGGCGGCGCGCGCCCGGGACGGCAAGCTGGCGCCCGAGGAATTCCAGGGCGGTACTTTCAGTATCTCGAACCTGGGCATGTTCGGCGTCACGGCGTTCACCGCCGTCATCAATCCGCCCCAGGGCGCTATTCTCGCCGTCGGCATGGGTGAGCAGCGCCCGGTGGTCAGAGACGGCGCCCTGGCCGTGACGACGGTCATGAGTTGCACTCTGTCGGTGGATCACCGGGTGGTTGATGGCGCCGTTAGCGCCCAGTTTCTGGCCGCTTTCAAGGCGCTGATCGAAGACCCGCTGACCATGTTGCTGTAGGGAAGGGCGCGCCATGGCCGATACATCGTTCGATCTGATCGTCGTCGGCGGCGGGCCCGGGGGATATGTGGCGGCCATACGCGGCGCTCAGCTTGGCGGTAACGTGGCTCTGGTGGAGCGCGAACACCTTGGCGGCATCTGTCTCAACTGGGGCTGTATTCCCACCAAGGCGCTGCTGCGCACGGCGGAGGTCTATCACCTGATGCAGCGGGCGGGCGACTTTGGCCTCAGCGCCAAGGATATCAGCTACGACATCGCCAAGGTCGTGAAGCGCAGCCGCACCGTGGCCCGGCGTCTGTCGGCCGGGGTCAAGCATCTGCTGAAGAAAAACAAGGTCACCGTGTTCGATGGCCATGGCCGGCTCGATGGGCCGGGTAAAGTGGTGGTCAACGACGGCGACAAGGACACTGCCTCGCTGACCGCGAAGAACATCATTCTGGCGCCCGGCGCCCGGGCCCGCGACCTGCCGGGCCTCGAAGCTGACGGCAAGCTGGTGTGGAGCTACAAGGAGGCCATGGTGCCTGACACCATGCCGCTGTCATTGCTGGTCGTTGGATCCGGCGCCATCGGCATGGAGTTCGCCAGTTTCTACGCGACCATGGGCGTCGACGTCACCGTGGTCGAGATTCTGCCCACCATCCTACCGGCCGAGGACGCGGAAATTTCGGTCTTCGCGCGCAAGGCCTTCGAGGCCCAAGGCATAAAGATTCACACCGGCGCATCGGTGACCTCGTTACAGAAAGCGGCCAAAAACGTCACAGCGGTGATCGACACCGGCGATGGCAAGACCGCCAACCTGACTGTTGACCGGATCATTCTCGCCGTCGGCATCACCGGCAACGTGGAGAACATCGGCATCGACGGTACCAAGGTCGAGGTCGATCGCGGTCATATCGTGGTCGATGAATGGCTGCGCACCGGTGAGCCTGGCGTCCACGCTATCGGCGATGTGGTCGGCCCGCCGTGGCTGGCCCACAAGGCGAGCCACGAGGGCGTCATCTGCGTCGAAAAAATCGCCGGCCTCGCCGCCGTCCACCCGCTGAACACCACCAACATTCCCGGCTGCACCTACTGCATGCCGCAGATCGCCAGCGTCGGCATGACCGAGCAGGCGGCGGAAGAGGCTGGACGTAAAGTCACAATCGGCCGCTTCCCCTACATGGGCAACAGCAAGGCCATTGCCCTGGGCGAGACCGAAGGCATGGTCAAAACCATCTTCGATGCCACCACCGGCGAGCTGCTCGGCGCCCATATGGTCGGCGCCGAG
>CAZYDR010000056.1:0-132 GCA_964645285.1 uncultured Alphaproteobacteria bacterium | reverse complement strand
GGTCACCGAACTGATCCAGGGCTATTGCATCGCCAGGGGCCTCGAGACCACCGAGGCCGAACTCGTGCACACCATCTTCCCGCACCCGACCCTGTCGGAGATGATGCACGAGTCGGTGCTTGACGCCTACGG
>CAZYDR010000055.1:0-24211 GCA_964645285.1 uncultured Alphaproteobacteria bacterium | reverse complement strand
GAGCCGGCGTTCATGAGCTGGGCCGGGATCTGGTGTTCCTCGCAGAACTGATTGACCTCACAGGCGAGGCGGTCGCCTTGCTCGTTGAGGTGCGGGTATAACGTCTCCTGATTATCGCGCATGTATTCCACGGCGGCGATGCCGGCGGCCATGGTCATGGGGTTGCCCGAGAAGGTGCCGCCGGAGAATACCCCGTCCGGGTGGCCCCAGCCCTTGCTCAGCATTGCCATGACATCGGCCCGGCCAGCCAGGGCGCCGATGGCCATGCCGCCGCCGAGCACCTTGCCGTAGGTCGCCAGGTCCGGCGTGATGTCGAAGTATTCCTGGGCCCCGCCATAGGCCATGCGGAAGCCGGTGATGACTTCGTCGAACATGAACAGCACGCCGCACTCGCGGCACACATCGTTGAGGCCTTGGAGGAACTCCTTCACGTCGGTGCGCGGGTTCGAGCTTTGCACCGGCTCGATGATGACCAGGGCGAGCTCGTCCGCATGCTCGCGGATCAGGCTGAAAGCGCGCTCGTCGCGGTAGGGCAGCACCATCATGGTGTCGTCCTTGATGACGTCGGGCACACCGCGGCCGTAGTTCTTGCCCGTGGGCTCGGATGACGGGCTCTTGCTGTTGTCCTTGATCAGGGCGTAGTCGTGGGCGCCGTGGTAGGAGCCGCTGAAGCTCGCCACCTTCGGTTTGCCGGTGAAACCGCGGGCGACCCGCATGCCGTACATGGTGGCTTCGGTGCCGGAATTGCAGAACACCACCTGCTCGGCGCAGCGGCAGGCCTCCTGAACCAGCTTGGCCAGTTTGCCTTGCAGCGGGTTGTGCAGGCTGACGTGAATATTCTGGTCGATTTGCGCGCGCAGGGCGTCGACGATGCAGTCCGGCCGGTGGCCCAGCAGGTGCGGGCCCATGCCCATGGTCAGATCGATATAGCTGTTGCCGTCCACATCGGTGACCCGGGCGCCCTCGGTGCTCTCGATATAGACCGGATGGCGCATTTCGAAGGTCGGCACCACCTCGACGGCCAGCACGTCGCTGCCTTCGCGGTTAAGCGCCTGGGAGCGCGGGGCGCGGGCGATCAACGCATCGCGGACCTGTTTGCCCAAGGGACGTTCTTCAGCAATCTGTTCAGCCGTCGCAGCCATGGTTCATATCCTCCGTCGGGGTGCCAATCTGACGGTGATCATAGCAATAACGGCGGGCCGATCCTAGCTTGAGAGTCTGGCCAGCAACAGGTTTCGGAAGCACAGGCGTTCGGCGCTGTCGCCGCGAACCTCGAAGTAGGTCACCCGGTAGGGGGTGTTGGGGCCGTCGTCGTAGAGATAGATGTTGAGAATGCAGGCCGTGCCGGCGTATTGCCAGACCTGAACGCCGGTTTCCTGGCGGCTGAAGCTGGGGATGCCGAGCAAGGCCTCCAGGCCTGCGCCGTCCAGGTCCATGACTTGCGCCGGGTCGTCGTCAATCTCGGGCTCGGGCGGCGCGGCTGGTTCCGTGGGCTCGTCCGGTATGACGGCGGCGATGGCCGCCTCGATGACCGCTTCGCTCACCGGTTCGGGTTCCGGCTCCGGCTCGGGCGCTACTTCGACGAACTCGGGTTCCGGTTCGGGCGGTGGCGCGCTGGCCACGGGCTTGGCCTTGTCGGCGGCGCAGGCGGTCAGCGCCAGGGCCAACACCAATGCCATGAGGCTTCTAGGCATCGTCAGTCTCAATGGCATCCTGGGGCTCCGGCGACACGGTTTGCATCGGCGGCGGCGTGCCGCCCGGCATGGCCTGGAACATGTGGACCATGGCAGCGGTGGTCAGCACCGGCGCCACCAGATTGAGCAGCGGGATGGAGAACAGCACCGTGGTCGCTATGCCGGTGCCCAGCACTTTGCCGCGCTGGGCCTTGCGGACAATCCCGGCCGTGCGCCGATCGATGCGGCGGAAGGCGACCAGTTCGAAATACTCGCGGCCGATGAGATAGCCATTGATGAGATAGAACAGGCCGACCCCAAGCAGGGGGATGAAGTAGAACGGCAGAGCCAGGATATTCAGCACGATCATGAAGCCGAAGAACTGCAGGGTTGAAACCAGCATATCGGCGACCGGCTGGGACTGGGCGGTTGGCAGGTTCGGATAATGGCGCGCCTCGACCGCCACGATCACCCGCTCCAGGTAAAAACTGCTGACCGTCTGAACGATGACCACGAAGAGCAGCCAAAAGAGGGCGAAGAACACGAAGACGCCAAGAATCCCCACCACGCCGCCGATCACCCACAGCAGGGTCGAGCGCAACCATTCGATGCCGATCCAGGCCAAGCCACCGGTGGGATCAAAACCGGCCACCATTGTCCACAGCAGGAAGCCGAGCACCAGATATATGCCGGCGGTCCACGCGGCCACGGATATAATGACCCGCTTGATGGGCGGGTCGCCGAGTTGGCGGATGGCGGCGGAATAGGCTTTGAACACAGGCACCTCGTTGGCAGACAAGCGCCTTATGTAATCATTGCGCCGCCTGGCGGCAACCCGGCTCGTGGCAGGCATTGTATGGCTTGGTCCAGCGGGTATACTCACCGCCCGCACACCAACTCCCAAAAAGATGAGGATAATATCCATGGCCGACGCAACCCTTGACGTGGTGGGAATTGGCAACGCCATCGTCGATGTCCTGGCCCACGCCGACGACGCCTTCATCGACCAACAGGGCCTGACAAAGGGGGCCATGGCCCTGATTGATGAGACCCGGGCCGAGGCGCTGTACGGCCAGATGGGGTCTGGCATCGAGATTTCCGGCGGCTCGGCGGCCAACACCATCGCCGGCCTCGCCGCCCTGGGCGGCCGCGGCGCCTTTATCGGCAAGGTCCGCGACGACCAGCTCGGCGCCGTCTTCGCCCATGACATCCGGGCCAGCGGCGTCAGCTTCGAGACCCCGCTGGCGGCCGACGGAATATCCACGGCGCGCTGCCTCATCCTGGTTACCCCCGACGCCCAGCGCACCATGAACACGTTTCTTGGCGCCTGCGTCGAACTCGGCCCCGACGACGTCGATCCGGCGCTCATCGAATCCGCCCAGGTGACCTATATGGAAGGCTATCTGTGGGACCCGGCCGAGGCCAAGGAAGCCTTTCGCAAGGCCCACCGCATCGCCCACGACGCCGGGCGCCGGGTGGCGCTCAGCCTGTCGGACCCGTTCTGCGTCGACCGCTACCGCGACGAGTTCGCCGAGCTGGTGGCTGATTACATCGACATCCTGTTCGCCAACGAGGACGAGATCATGTCGCTCTATCAGGTCGACAGCTTCGCGGTGGCGCTCGATCGGGTGCGCGGCCATTGCGAGGTCGCCGCCCTGACCCGTAGCGAGAAGGGTTCCGTGGTGGTAAGCGGCGATCAGGTCCATCATGTGGCGGCGGCGCCGGTTGATCAGGTAATCGACACCACCGGCGCCGGCGACCTCTACGCCGCCGGCTTTCTCCACGGCTTCACCCAGGGTTGGTCGCTCGACGATTGCGCCCGCCTTGCCGGCATCGCCGCCGCCGAAGCCATCAGCCACATGGGCGCCCGGCCCGAAGCCGATCTCGCAAAGTTGAAGGCCGAAGCCTTTGGTTGATGGGCCTGGAGTGGTATAGGTTCAGACAGATGACAAGAACGAGAGGATAGTCCCATGGCCGATCTGCACTTCATTACCGCTGAAGTTTGCCCCTATGCCCAGCGCACCCATCTGGCGCTCCGCGAGAAGGGCCTCGACTACAAGCACACCGAGGTCGATCTCAAGAACAAGCCCGCGTGGTTCGAAGAAGTCTCGCCCTACAGCAAGGTGCCGGTGCTTAAATGCGGCGACCAGGTGATCTACGAGTCGGTGATCATCAATGAATTCGTCGATGAGAATTTTGACGGGCCGTCCCTGATGCCCAGCGACCCGTTCAAGCGAGCCCAGGCGCGTATCTGGATCGACTACTCGAACACCCGCTTCATCGATGCGTTCTACGACCTATTGTCGGCGCGCGAGCCCGACGCCCAGGCCGAACTGGCGGCCAAGCTGACCGCCTGCATGGAATACATGGAAGATAACGGACCCAAGGCCCTGGGGAGCGCCCCCTATTGGCTGGGGACCAACGTCTCCCTGGTCGATATGGCGTTCTGGCCGTTCTTTGAGCGTCTGCCGGCGTTGACCCATTATCGCGGTGTCGGCATTCCCGAGCGCTGTACCCGGCTCAAGGCCTGGGCCGAAGCCATGGAAGCCCGCGACAGCGTGCAGTCGACCATGCATCAGGCCGACTACTACATTAATTCCATGAGCCGTTACGCCCAGGCGGCGGCGGAGTAGCGCAAGCCCGTGCCAGAGCCGGTGTCCGATCTTCACTTCATCACCGCGACGGTCTGCCCCTTCGCCCAGCGCAGCCATCTGGCGTTGCTTGAGAAGGGGCTGGACTTCAAGCACAGCGAGATCAATCTGCGCGACAAGCCGGCCTGGTTCGAGGCGATCTCGCCCTACAGCAAGGTGCCGGTGCTGCAACGCGGCGGCAACGTGATCTACGAGCCGGCGATCATCAATCAGTATCTCGAAGATGTGTACCCCGAGCCCGCGCGGATGCCCGCCGATCCCGGCCAGCGGGCCATGGCGCGCATCTGGATCGACTACGACAACGTCAAGTTCACGGTGGCGTTCTATCGCGTGCTGCTCGAGCAGGACCGCGAGAGACGAGCCGTGTTGGTCCAGTCAATCACCGACATGCTCGGCGTTATCGAGGACGAGGCCCTGGGCAAGCTGGGCTACGCGGATGGCAACGCGGGGCCGTATTTTCTCGGCTCCGAAATTTCCCTGGCCGACCTCAGTTTCTATCCGCACCTGGAGCGCTTCGGCGTGCTCATCGAATATCGCGGTATCGACATGCCGGCGCGCTTTGAGCGGCTGCGGGCGTGGCTGGCGGCCATGGTCGTACGGCCGTCGGTTCAGGCCACCAGTCATTCCGCCGACTACCACGTTGAAGCCTACAAGCGTTACGCCGATGGCAGCGCCGACGGCACCGCCGCACGCTATATACGCGCCGCCTGACATTCACAAGGTATTCCATCATGTTCTACGACCCCCGCAACGATCCCCACGGCCTGCCACGCGACCCGTTCAAGAGCCTGGTGGTGCCCCGGCCCATCGGCTGGATTTCCACGGTCAGCGCCGATGGCGTATTCAACCTGGGGCCGTACAGCTTCTTCAACGGCGTCTCGACGGATCCGGCGGTGGTGATGTTCGGTTGCGGCGGCGGGACGCTGGCCGACGGCAAGAAGGACTCCTGGAAGAACGCCGAGGACACCGACGAGTTCGTGGTCAATATCGTCGATGAGGCCCAGCACCGGGAAATGAACGAAACCTCCGCCGAGGTGCCCCCCGAGGTTGACGAGTTCGTCCTCGCCGGCCTCACCATGGAACCCTCGCAAGCGGTCAAGCCGCCCCGGGTCAAGAATGCGCCGGTCCACCTCGAATGTGAATTCCTCCAGGCTGTCGAGCTGCCGTCGGATGTGCCGGGCAAGCGAAACGCCATGATTTTGGGCACGGTGGTCGGCATTCATATCGACGACAGCATCATCACCGACGGCTTTGTCGATATGAAAAAATTCCGCCCCGTGGCCCGCCTCGGCTACATGGATTACACGGTGGTCGACAACGTCTTCACCATGCTCCGTCCGGGGATGTAGCGAGGCCGATAAACCGCCCGAGAAATAACATGGTTAAGTGCAGGGAATCCGGTTGACCGGCACGGTTGCCTGACGCATCTTGCGCGAGTCGCGCTACCGGGTCCGGAGAGTCCGGACGCCAAGAATTTTATCATTGAGCGGACACCACCATGCTTATCGGAATTCCCAAGGAAATTAAGACCCACGAGTATCGCGTCGGCATGACGCCGACTGCCGTACGTGAGCTTATTCACCACGGTCACCAAGCCATCGTTCAGACCAACGCGGGCCACGCCATCGGCCTCGACGACGCCCTCTATGAGGCGGCCGGCGCCGAGATTGTCGGCGGCGCCGAGGACGTCTTCGCCCGGGCCGATATGGTGGTCAAGGTCAAGGAGCCTCAGGCGGGCGAGTGCAAGATGCTGCGCGAAGGCCAGGTGCTGTTTACCTACCTTCACCTTGCGCCCGATCCCGAGCAGACCAAGGGCCTGATCGAGTCGGGTTGCATCGCCATCGCCTACGAGACGGTCACCGACAGCAACGGCGGTCTGCCCCTGTTGGCGCCCATGAGCGAAGTCGCCGGACGTATGTCGATCCAGGCCGGCGCCCATTGTCTCGAGCTTAACCAGGGCGGCCGCGGCACCTTGCTGGGCGGCGTGCCCGGCGTGCTGCCGGGCAAGGTTGTGGTTATCGGCGGCGGCGTGGTCGGAACCAACGCGGCGCGTATGGCCATGGGTCTTGAGGCCAATGTCACCGTGGTCGATCGCTCGGTCCGACGGTTGCAGGAGCTCGACGCCCTCTATGGCGATCGCCTCGACACGGTCTACTCCACGGTCGAGGCCATTCACAGCCTGATACGGGATGCCGACGTGGTGGTCGGCGGCGTGCTGGTGGCCGGCGCCGAGGCGCCCAAGCTGGTGACCCGGGCCATGCTCGGCGACATGCAGCGCGGCGCGGTCATCGTCGACGTGGCTATCGATCAGGGCGGCTGCACGGAAACCAGCAAGGCGACGACCCACGATGACCCGACCTATGTGGTCGACGACATCGTCCACTACTGCGTCGCCAACATGCCCGGCGCCGTGGCCCGGACCTCGACCTTTGCCCTCAACAACGCCACCCTGCCGTTTACCGTGGCGCTTGCCGACAAGGGCTACAAGCAGGCCTCGCTCGACGATCCGCACCTGTTGGCCGGCCTCAACGTGCACGAGGGCAAGATCACCTACGAAGCAGTCGCCAAAGACCTCGGCTACGACTACTACGAAACGGCCGCGCTACTGGGGTAGCGCGGCCGTTTTTTTGTGGCCACCTTTGCTGTGCAAAGGTGGCCTGCGTTCAATCGTCACGCAGGCTCCTGCCGAACGGTCGGCGACGCGCATTCGCGCTTGCCAGCGGTCAAAAAATGACCGCTGGTATTCTTCGTACTTGTTTTCTTTCAGCCTCCGACCGGCGGGAGCCAAGCGGACGGATGTCCGCGCCCGGTAATTGAGGGCCAAACCAAAAACCAGCGCCGTCAAACAGCCGCGCCGTAGCGCGTCTGTTTGTCGTCGCTGACGCCACGGAACAGCATCTCTTGGCGCCGGGTGCCGATGTCGTTGGCGAAGGCCACGCTCTCCATGGCGAAATCGATGATCGGCCGTGGCTCGGGGGCAAAATACCCAAAGGGATCGTGGCCGCGCATGAGCATGGCGCTGTCGTTTTTCATTTTGCTCTGGCGCACGCTGGGGGCGATGAACTGGAGGTTGAGGCCGATACGGCGCTGGTCCGAGTGATTGGGGTTGGAGCCGTGGATCACATGGCCATGGTGGAGTGACATCTGGCCCGGCTTGAGCACCACATCGACCGCCGCGTCCTTGTCGAACCCATCGGCCAGTTCCTGGCCCCGGCTCAGCACATTGTCGTCGTGGAAGTGGTCCGCATGGGGCAGGATGCCGTCGTGGTGGCTACCGGAAACCACCTTCATGCAGCCGTTCTCAGGCACCACCGGCGACAGCGCCAGCCACACGGAGATGATCTGCTCGGCCGGGCCGACCCCCCAGTAGGTCAGGTCCTGGTGCCAGCTGACGAAATTCTCGGCCTGGGGCTCCTTGTTGATGAAAGCGCCGTCCCACAGCAACAGGTTGGGACCGATAAGGTCCTCGACCGCGTCGAGCAGCCGAGGCGCATGGGCCAGCTCGTCGGCCAGGGTCACGGTCAGGTACGGCTTCATGGTGAACTGCATTTTGCCGTGGCCCGCTTCCAACGACTCCAGCCGGGCCCGGTAGTCGGCCGCCTCGTCGGGCGTCAGGACGTCGATGGGAAAGACGAAGCCGTCGTCGTCGTAGCGCGCAACCTGCTCGGGCCTGAGCAGCTTGGCCGGCCCGCTTCTCGTGGGCCCCGTTGCCACCGGCGGCACCGACCGGAAAAGGCGTTTCAAGAACTCCATGGAAGAACAGTGGTGAGAGGCGCCCGGCGCGTCAATGCCTGAAATGCCGCATCCCGGTCAACACCATGGCCAGACCCGCCTCGTTGGCGGCGGCGATGATCTCGTCGTCGCGCATGGAACCGCCCGGTTGGATGACCGCCGTGGCGCCGGCTTCGGCGGCGGCGAGCAGGCCGTCGGGGAACGGGAAGAAGGCGTCGGAGCCGACCACCGAGTCGATCGCTCGGCTTTGGGCTTCGCCGGCGACGGTGGCCATTTCGGCCGACTTCCAGGCGGCGATGCGCGATGAATCAATCCGGCTCATCTGGCCGGCGCCGACCCCGACGGTGGCGCGGTCCTTGACGTAGACGATAGCGTTGGATTTGACGTGCTTGCACACGGTGAAGGCGAACAGCAGGTCGCGCAGCTCGGCCTCGCTGGGCGCGCGCTCGGTGACCACCTTGAGGTCATCGGCGGTGACATGCCCGGCGTCGCGGCCCTGGACTAGATAGCCGCCGGCCAGAGTGCGGATGGTCAAGCCCGCCGCCCCCGGGTCGGGCATGGCGCCGGTGACTAGCAGGCGCAGGTTCTTCTTGGCCGCCAGGGCGGCCCTGGCGTCATCATCAATGTCAGGCGCGATGACCACTTCGGCAAACAACTCGGCGACCAGTTCGGCGGTCGGCCCGTCAAAAGTGCGGTTCAGGGCGATAATGCCGCCGAAGGCGCTGACCGGATCGCAGGCCAGGGCCTTCTTGTAAGCCTCGACCGGATCGCCGGCCACGGCCACACCGGCCGGGTTGGCGTGCTTGATGATGGCCACCGCCGGCTCATCAAATTCGGCCACCAGTTCGAAGGCGGCGTCGGTGTCGCCCAAGTTGTTGAAGCTGAGCGCCTTGCCCTGGATCTGTTCGGCGCTGGCCACCCCGGCCCGCGCCGGTCCGCCCACGTAGATCGCGGCTTGCTGGTGGGGGTTCTCGCCGTAGCGCAGGACTTCGCGGCGCTCGCCGGCCATGATCAGGCGCTGGGGCAGGGTGTCGCCGGCCTGGGCGGCGAACCAGCCGGAAATCGCCGCGTCGTAGGACGCGGTGCGGGCATAGGCGGCATGGGCTAGGCGGCGGCGCAGGTCGTCGCTGGTGGCGCCGTTGTTGTCGGCCATCTCCGCCATGACCTCGGCGTACTGGGCGGCCTCCACGACCACTGTGACATAGGTATGGTTCTTGGCCGCCGAGCGGATCATGGCCGGGCCGCCGATGTCGATGTTCTCGATGCACTCGTCGAATTCGGCGCCCCGCGCCACCGTATCCTCGAAGGGATAGAGATTGACCACCACCAGATCGATGGGGCCAATGCCATGCTCATCCATGACCGCCTTGTGGGCGTCGCGCAGGCTCAGGATGCCGCCATGGACCTTGGGATGAAGCGTTTTGACCCGGCCGTCCATCATCTCGGGAAAGCCGGTGTAGTCGGAAACGTCGATCACCGTCACGCCGGCGTCGCGCAACGCCTTGGCGGTGCCGCCGGTGGACAGGGTTTCAACCCCTTGGCGGCTGAGAAACTGACCGAATTCGATCAGGCCGGTCTTGTCTGAAACTGAAAGCAGGGCCCGGGCGATGGGCTGGGACTCAGGGTTGGTCATGTCTGTGGGTACCGTCGGAAAAGAGGAAAACTCAGTTGGCGGCGCTGGACCGCTCAGTCTCGGCAGGGGCGTTGAAGGCGGGCACCAGATGGCCGATCAGGGCCAGGGCGGTGGTTGTGTCGCGGGCCTCGGCGGCGGCGGCGAGTTCGCCGATCCGGCGCCGCAGGGTCTCAATATCGGCCGCGGTGGAGGTCGCCAGCAGCACCCCCGCGCGGGTTGTCGGCACCAGGGTCTCGGAAGCCAGGAACAGCTCCTCGTGCATCTTCTCGCCGGGGCGAATACCGGTGTATTCAATGGCGATGTCGTCGCTCGGTTGGAGCCCGGCCAGGCGGATCATCTGGCGCGCTAAATCATCGATGCGCACCGGCTCGCCCATTTCCAGGACGAAGATTTCGCCAGCCGAACCCTGGTCGCCCCCGTGGTCATCATCAATGGCGGTGGCCTGCAATATGAGCTCCACGGCCTCGCGCACGGTCATGAAATAGCGCGTCATGTCCGGGTGGGTCACGGTCAGCGGCCCGCCGGCGGCGAGTTGGCGCTGGAACAACGGCACCACCGAGCCGGTCGAGCCGAGCACGTTACCGAAACGCACGGTGACGAAACGGGTACCGCCGGCGGCGGCGCCCAGGGCCTGGCAATAAAGCTCGGCGATGCGCTTGGTGGCGCCCATGACGTTGGTCGGATTGACCGCTTTGTCGGTGGAGACCATGACCATGGTTCCGGTGCCGGCGGCACGGCAGGCGTCGGCCACGTTGCGGGTGCCCATGACGTTGGTCAGGATGCCCTCGTTGGGGTTGGCCTCGACCATGGGCACGTGCTTGTAGGCGGCGGCGTGGAACAGCAGGGTGGGTTTCTCGGCGGCGAGGGCGCCGTCCAGCCGGGCGCGGTCGCGGACGTCGCCAAGGACAGCGCTACGCGAAAGCGCGGGGAAACGCTCGGCCAGGGTGGCGTCAATGTCGTAGAGGCTGAACTCGGAATTATCAAAGAGCGCCAGATGGGCCGGCCCGTAGGCGGCGACCTGGCGCACCAATTCGGAGCCGATGGTGCCGCCGGCACCGGTGATCATGATCCGGTGGCCCGCAATCAGGGCCGCCATGGCGTCGCGGTCGAGCACAGTCTGGGGTCGGCCGAGCACGTCCTCAATGGCAATGGGTTTGACTTCCATGGCACCGTCGCCGCTGGCTTGGAACTCGGTCAGGCGGGGCAGGCGGGGCAGGCGGGCCAGGGTCAGGCCCTCGGCGTCAGCGGCGTCGAACAGGCGGCGCACCTTGTCGCCGTCAAGACGCTCGGTGAGGATGATCCGCTGGGGCCGGTCGCCACGCCGCGCTAGCTTATCAATGACGTCAGTGACGTTGTCGGCGCCGGGAAAGACGCGGACGCCGTGGATCTGGGCGCCGGCGAAACCTGGCCGGTCATCGACCGCGCCGACCACCCGATAGGGCGCCGCGGTGGCGCCGCGCGCCATCTCGCGGATGAACACTTCGGCCGCGTCGCTGGCGCCGATCAGCAGTACCGGCACCCGCGGGCGTACCGAGGTCCGGGCGATGCGGCCCAGGCCGCGATCCTTGATCAGCCGGTAGATAAAGCGCGGCCCACCAAGCAGAGCCAGCAGCACGAACCAGTTGATGACGAAGGCCGAACGGGGATAAGCCTCGAGGCGGGTGGCCAGGAACAGCAGCGGAATGAAAATCAGGACGCTCAGGGTAACGCCCTTGGTCAGGGCGATAAGATCGTTGAGCGAGGCATAGCGCCACAAGGCGCGATAGAGCCGCATGCGCCAGAACACCACCCCGGCGATGGCCGTAAACAACACCGTGCCCTCGATCATGAAGGGTCCGGCATAGTTCATCATGGCGTCGCCAAGACGCAGATAAAGCGCCAGCCAGAACGACGCCGCGGCCATCAGCAGGTCGTGGGCGGCGGCGAATATCGGTCGTTTGAATTGTAGTTTAACCATCGGCGCTATTCATCCGTGGGGGCCCCTCCCGTCGCGCCGCGAAAGTACCACAACACGACACCCACCGACAGGGCGCCGACGGTAAGCGCGGCGGCGCCAACCATTCCGCCCTCCAGGCTCGTCACGGCGCAGACTATCAGGACCAAATTCACGCCCAACACCGTCCAGACCACGGTGGCATGACCAAGACCACGGCGCACCGCGCGCTGGTAATAGTGGTCGCGGTGGGCCAGCCAGATTTTCTCGCGGCGGCGCAGGCGGCTCAACAGGGTCCGCGTGGCGTCGGCAAGGTAATAAAGCGGCAGCAGCAAGGCCGCCGCCCACAGGCCTTGGGCCGCTGTCCATAGCAACAGCCAGCCAATCAGATAGCCCAGCGGCACGCTGCCCACGTCGCCCAGGAAGATGCGTGCCGGATGCCAGTTCCACGGCAGAAAGCCGAGCGCCGCCGCGGCCAATATCAGAGCGTAAAGCCCGGCCTCGCCCGATACGGCGCCGACCACGGCCAGGAGACAGAGGCCGGCCCCGATACTTACCGCTTCGGCGCCGGTAAGACCATCAATGCCGTCCATGAAGTTGAACAGGTTGATGAACCACAGCCATAGGAAGCCGGCCACGGCCATGTCGAGCCAGACCGGCAGCAGGTCCTGGAAGATCGCGCCGCCACCGGGAAGCGCGGTCATGCCGGCGGCCACGGCGGCGGCCTGGACCGCCAGGCGGAGCAGGGCGCCGAGGCCGTGGAGATCGTCGCGCCATGATACTGCGGCCAAAACCACGGCGGCGGCGAACAGCGGCAAATAGAGCATCAGGGCGCCGCCCAGTGACGCCGCTAGGGACCACGCCGCCAACACCACCGCGACCACCGCCAGCCCGGCGCCGCGCGGCGTCGGTGTGGCATGGCTTGAGCGATGGTTGGGGTGGTCGAGAATGGCGCGCCGTTCGAGCCAGCGCAGGACCGCGCCGGTACCCACCCAGGCAGCACCAAAGGCGCCGAGCGCGAAAAGGAGAAAGGGCAGCCACCACATGGTGCTGCTTATAACCCACGGTCGGCCGAACAAAAAGGTCAATGCAACAGAACGGTTCAGCCCAGGCGGGGCATCGGGTATGGTGGCGGCGCCATGACAGAACATAGTGACCACAGCATCATCACCGCCGGCCGCGAGGTCCTCGACGAGGGCGCTGCGTGCCTTCGTTTGGCATCGGGGCGGCTCGGCGCGGATTTCGCCGCCGCCGCCGGGGCCCTGGCCGAGCCGGGCAGCTTCACCACGGTGATCGGCGTCGGCAAGTCGGGCTATATCGGCCGTAAGCTCGCCGCCAGCCTGCTCTCGACCGGCCACGGCGCCGCCTTTCTTCATCCGACGGACGCCCTTCATGGCGATCTCGGCATCGCCGACCACTCGACCCTGGCCATCCTGCTCAGCCATTCGGGCAATACGGAGGAACTCGTCACCCTGGTCCCCATGATCCGCCAGTTCGGCGTCAAGTCGGTGCTCATCAGCCAGGGCCGTGACTGCTCCTTGGCGCCCTATGTGGACTGGATCATCGAGACCACGGTGACCGAGGAAGCCGGCATCGGCCGCTTGGCGCCGACCTCGTCATCGACCACCACCCTGGCACTGTGCGACGCCCTGATGATGGCCAGCCTGGCGATCAGGGATTTCACCGCCGAAGATTTCCGGCGGTTTCATCCGGGCGGTATGTTGGGTCAGAAGATGCGTCGGGTTGGCGATGAAATGCTGCCTCTGGACCGGCTCACCTGGGTGGCGCCGAACACGGGAATCCACCAGGTGATCGAGCAGATCTCCGCCGACGGCCAGGGCTTCGCCATTGTCAGCGAGCGGCCCAGGGGTCCCGGTATCGGCCCCGGCGACGTCGGCTTCATCTCCGATGGCGACATTCGCCGGGCAGCCCAGGACCGTGACGGCTTCGCCGCCATGACCGCCGCCTCGATCATGAGCCCGTCTCCCGAAGCGGTGCCGGCCACTGCTTTCGCCATGGAGGCGCTGCGGATGATGGAGCAACGGGCCATTACCTCGCTGCTCTGTACCGACGAGCAAGGCGCCATTATTGGCGCCGTTCATATTCACGGCATCGTCGCCCGTGAACTGGGTCTGGAGCCGGCGCGCGGCCAGGCGCCGGACTGAAGCGGCCGGACGGCCCGCTGCACCCGACCATGAAGATCTGCCAGCTCTGCGCCGTCGATTTCACGTTCTACCGTTTTCTCCTGCCCCTGGCCGAAGCGGAAATCGCGGCCGGTCATGAGGTGGTGGCGGTCTGCGCCCATGGACCGCTGGTCGAACGCATCCGTGCTGTCGGCATTCGGGTCGAGACCGTAGGGTTCTCCCGTGATCTCGTGAGCACCGACCACATCGCCGCCTATCAACGGCTGGTCGAACTGTTTCGCGCCGAGCGCTTTGACATGGTTCATGTACACACGCCGGTCGCTGCCTTCATTGGCCGTCTCGCGGCAAAGCGCGCCGGTGTGCCGCAGGTGATCTATACGGCCCACGGTTTCTATTTTCATGAGCGCATGGCGGTCCTCAAGCGTTGGGCGTTCATGGCGCTCGAATGGTTTGTCGGGCGCGCCACCCATGTGCTGTTCACCCAGGCCGAGGAGGACGCCGCCACGGCGCGCCGCCTGGGACTGTGCAAGGGCGGCGTCATCGAGGCTATCGGTAATGGGGTCAATCCCATGCGCTTTCACGCGCCGATTGACGATGGCGCCGAGCGGGCGGCGACCCGGCAATCGATGAATACCCCGGACGACGCCATAGTGATCGTAGTGGTCGGTCGTCTGGTTGCGGAGAAGGGTTATCCGGAGCTGTTCATGGCCATGGCCGGGCTCGATGCCTGGCTGTGGGCGGTCGGCGAGCGCCTGCCCAGCGACCACGCCAAAGGTATTGCCCGCGAGATCGACGCCGCCACGGCCGACCCGTCACTGGGGCCGCGCCTGCGTCTGCTCGGCGCCCGCGACGACGTGCCCGCCTTGCTCCGCGCCGCCGATATCTACACCCTGCCGTCCCATCGCGAGGGCATGCCGCGATCCATCATCGAAGCCATGATGAGCGGTCTTCCCGTGGTCGCCACTGACATCCGCGGTGCCCGTGAAGAGGTGGTCGACGGCGAGACCGGGCGGTTGGTTCCGGTGGCCGATGTGGCGGCCCTGGCCGAGGCGCTCGGGGCGCTGATTGACGATAGCGCGCTGCGTGCCCGCTTTGGCGCGGCCGGGCGCGAACGGGCCCAGGCGCTTTACGACGAGAAGATGGTGATTGCCCGCCAACTCGATCATCTCGGCCTCGCCGATTGACGGCGCGCCCTTCCGCGCGTTAGTACCCTCTATCGCAATGAGAGAGTTTTAATGGCCGCTCCGCCGCGCATATCTGTCATCGGTCTCGGCTACGTCGGCCTGCCCCTGGTCCTGGCGCTGGCCCGCCATTTTGATGTCGTCGGCTACGACATTGATGGCGGCCGCGTGGCGGAACTGGTTACCGGCATGGACCGCACCGCGGAGACCGATCCGACCGTGCTCTCATCGACCACCGCGCGGCTTACCGCCGTGGCGGATGACCTGGCCGGCAGCGACATCTTCATCATTACCGTGCCAACACCGGTAGACGATGACAAGCGGCCCGATCTCCGAGCCCTGGAATCGGCGGCGCGAACCATCGGCGGCTATCTCGGAGCTGGGAGCGGGGCCATTGTCACTCTGGAAAGCACGGTCTATCCCGGCGCCACTGAGGATGTTCTGGGGCCGGCCGTGGAGGCCGCGTCGGGTCTCCGCGCCGGCAAGGATTTCTTCCTTGGCTATTCGCCCGAGCGGGTCAATCCGGGCGACGCTGAGCACACCCACGACCGCCTGACCAAAGTGGTGGCCGGCCAGACGCCGACGACCACCGAGACCCTGGCGGCGGTCTACGGCGCGACCACGTCGGGCGGCATCTACGTCGCTCGCGACATCAAGACCGCCGAGGCCGCCAAGGTTATAGAGAACGCCCAGCGCGATATCAACATCGCCTTTATCAACGAGGTGGCGCGCATCTTCCATCGTCTCGACATCTCGACCCATGATGTGCTTGACGCGGCGGCGACCAAGTGGAATTTCCTCGACTTCCGTCCCGGTCTGGTCGGCGGCCATTGCATCGGCGTCGATCCCTATTATCTCGCCCACCGGGCGCGCCAGGTCGGCCACGAACCGGAGGTCATCCTCGCCGGACGGCGCATCAACGACGACATGGGCGCCTTTGTCGCCAGTGAGATCGCCGGGCAGGTCGGCACGGGTCGGGTGCTCATGCTCGGTCTGACGTTCAAGGAGAACGTGCCCGATCTGCGCAACAGCCGGGTCGCGGACTTGGTTGGCGGCTTGCGCGCGGCCGGTCTTCAGGTGGATGTTCATGACCCGCTGGCCGACAAGGCCGAGGCGACGGCGGTCTACGGTATCGATCTGCTGGATGCTCTGGCCGATGCGGCCGATTACGACGCCGTGGTCGGCGCTGTCGCCCATGATCTCTACAAGGGCTTCGATGGCGCTCGCCTTGCCCGCCTGGTCAAACCCGGCGGGCTGATCGCCGACGTCAAGGGCATGTGGCGCAATCTGGTCCTGGCCGACGGCCTGCGTCGCTGGCAACTCTAACAAACAATAAAGTAACGGGGAGAAGGCGCTGATGAGTCGTGACGACCAGTATAAAGACCGGGTGATCGAGGGCATGCAGATGCTCTACGGCAAGGGCTTCCTGTCGCCGGGCGGGGCCCCCGAGGTCGACCTGATGCTCGACGGCGTTGATCTCACCGGCCTGTCGGTTCTTGATCTTGGCTGCGGCCTGGGCGGCGCGACGCTGATGCTGGCCCGCGACCACAACGCCGGCCACGTTACCGGGATCGACGTGGAAGCCGATTCCCTCGAGCGGGCGCGAATTGCGGTCGAGGCGTCGGGGGTTTCCGACCGGGTCACCCTGACCCACGTCTCGCCGGGACCCATGCCGTTCGACGACGGCGAATTCGACGTGGTGTTCTGCAAGGATGTGGTTTGCCACATGACAGACAAAGCAGCTTTTCTGGCCGAGCCGTTTCGGGTGCTCAAGCCCGGCGGACGCCTGTTCTGTGCTGATTTCTTCGAAGGCGTCGGCGAAAACGGTCGCCATCCTGGCGCCGCGGCGTTCGACGCCTATGTGAGCGAGGTCGCGGCCTACGGTTTGACGTTTTATTTCGCGACCCAGGCGGCCCATGACAGCGCTCTGCGTGCTGTCGGGTTCACCGATCTCGAATTTTTCGATCATTGCGGCCCCTCGATCGAAATTTGCCGGCGGAACCTGAAAACCCTTGCCGGTTCGGACGTCGAACGGCTCAAGGGTCTGCTTGGCGATGATATGTTTGCCGTACGGGTGAGTTCCGCCACGTTCCGGTGCCGTGCCATGGAAAGCGGCGGTCTGGAGCATTTTCATATGCGCGCCCGGCGACCGGAGTAACCGTCGATGATCGCCAATCAACGCCATCTGTTCGATATTCCCGAAGGGGTGACTTACTTCAACAGCGCCGCCCGTTCGCCGCTGTTGCGGGAAAGCGTCACCGCTGGCGAGGCAGGTATTACCCGCAAGGCCCGGCCCTGGGCGGTCGATCCCGACACCGTGCCGAACGAGGGCGAAACCCTGCGCGGCTTGTTCGCGGGGTTAATCGGCGCCACCGCCAATGACATCGCCATCACGCCTTCGACCAGTTTCGGCGCCGCCGTGGCGGCACGCAATCTGCCGGTCGGGGCGGGCCAGGCCATCCTGGTGCCCGAGGCGCCGTTTCCATCCCATCACCTGGTGTGGCAAGACCTTGCCGCCGACCGTGGCGCTCGTGTGGAGACCGTGCCCGAACCAGCCGATGGTGACTGGACCGCCGCGACCCTTGTTGGCGGGAGCCTGCGTGGCGATGTGAACGCAGGTCACCGAAGGTGACCGTAATAGATCCCTTAACTTCCGATCCGTGACAGCGCCCATTTGACCGTGGTGACACCGCCCTTGAGAGGGCCCGAGAGGACGACTTGTTCGCTGCGGCTGTGAGCCCCTTGGTGACCCAGGTAGATGCTGTCGGCGATCACCAGTATGGCGCCGGAACTGCGCATGCGCCAGCCTTCGCCGCCGGGCAGACGCAACAGGGCACCGGTGCCGTCGGCCACCAGGGAAGCCTTGACCGTGGGATGCAGATGAAAGCGGATGGTGAAGCGCCCGGCGCGGCCGCGGCCGCTTAGGGTATCCTCACCGCGCAGGCTGTTGCCGTCGGCGGCCAGGTAGAGGCGGCGCCGGTGGCTGATGCCGAAATCGTTGACGAAGCCGTCGTGGCTGGCGTCGATCCAGGTGGCGCCCCCGTCCTCAAGGCGGGTGGCGACGACCCGCTCGGGGCCATGTTCCATATTGCCGTCGTCGGCGATAACCACCGAATCGGCGTCCTCGACGGTGGCGGTGGAATGGGCCGCGGTGGCGCGCTGGGCCTGGCGCCAGCCCGGGTCGCTGCCGCCGTGGGCGCCGCAGTTGACGATCAGGCGGTGACCATCGACGCTCATCTCGAAGCTCAGGGTGCCGCCATGGGTATGGGGCGCCGCCAGGGGACCGGGCGCGCCGACGTCGGTAATCACCAGGGTGCGCCGCGTCACCAGGCGCTCGAAGCCGCTGTGCGGTGCGCTTAAGGGCGGCTGGCCGGGGGCATCGCCAAGCGCCAGGGCGATATCGATCAGAGCCGGGTCGCCCTCGTTTGAATCGTTGAACAGGGCCAGGCCACCGTCGCCGTGGCGGAAGAACCGGACGATCGGCGCCATGCGGTCGATGGTGGTCTGCAACAGGGTCGGCACCGGCTGACGACCGGCCATAATGACGCCGCGCAATTCCACCAGATCGCGGAACACGGTGAGCTGAACCGCCGGGCTGCGCGACACATGACCGCCGTCGGCGCGGACCTGGCGCGCCATCTCCTGTTCCAGCAGGCGCAGCGCCTGGGCCAGGCGGCGGTCGTCGCCGGGCAGACAGAGGGCGGCGAAGACCAGCCCTTTGACGGCGGCGATGCGGGCCGCGCCGTCGGGTCCGGCGGTGGCGACGCGGCCCAAGTGGCGAGCCTGTTCCGCGAGACTGATGAGAATCGCTTCGGCGCTTTGCCGTCCGGCGCCGCTCAAGAGCAGGGATGAGTGACAGAGCCAGGCGACCAGACGGCGGCCCAGCACATCGGCGCGCCAGGTCAGCGGGTGCCATTCGCCCTGAGCCTCTATCCAGTCGGTGACCAGGCTGTGGATCCGGTCGCGGGTCTCAGGCCCGCCCGCCGTCGCCATGTGTCGCAGCCAGTGGAAGCCGTGCATGGCCTCCAGCCACCTGATGCTGGCGCCCTCGGGATGCCATGGCGCCGCCGTGCCGGCGGTCACGGTCTGGCCGGCGAATGTGAAGCTGCTGTCATTGAGCGCGGCGCCCAGGGCGCTATCACAGGGCCACGGATCGGTGGGACTGAAGACCAGCGCTTCGGGCCGCTTGCCGCGCAGCGAAACCCGATAGAGGGCGGTGCCGTAAACCGCGCCCTCGATGGCCTCGCGGGCCTTGTTCAGGGTGCGGCGGCCAACCCCCGCCGCCGGGCGTTGCCCGGGCGGATGATTGATAGTGCTTTCGTCAGCCACGGGGCGGCTAACCCCGGAGGCGTGCGATGTTGTCGGCGTAGGCGCCGGCGTCGCCGCTGAACACGGCGCTGCCGGCCACCAGCACATCGGCCCCGGCGGCGACAATGGCCGTCGCGGTATCGCCGTTGACGCCGCCATCGACCTCGAGATCAATGGTCCGGCCGGTGGCGTCGATCTTGGTGCGCAACGCCGCGATTTTATGGAGCATGGCGGGGATGAAGCTCTGGCCGCCAAAGCCCGGATTGACCGACATGACCAGCACCAGATCGACCGCGTCGAGCACGTAGTCCACCGCCTCGGCCGGGGTCCCGGGATTGAGCCCCACCCCGGCCCGCTTGCCGAGCGACTTGACCAGCTGGATCGAGCGGTGGAGGTGGGGTCCGGACTCCGGATGAACGGTCAGAATATCGGCGCCGGCATCGACGAAGTCGGGGATATAGGGATCAACCGGGCTGATCATCAGATGGACGTCGAAGGGCTTGGCGCTGTGTTGACGAAGCGACTTCATCACCACCGGGCCGAGGGAGATGTTGGGCACGAAATGCCCGTCCATGACGTCAATGTGAATGTAGTCGCCGCCGGCCGCATCAGCGGCCCGGACCTCGTCACCGAGCCGTGAAAAATCAGCGGCGAGGATCGAAGGGGCGACACGGACAGGCTGTTGCATGGCGCTGTAGGTAGCAGGTTAGACTCGGCGCCGCAAGCGCGCCGCGTAGAAGCCGTCGAGACCGCCGGAATCGGGCCAGTGGCAGGGTAGGGTGCGGAGCTCGCCTAGGGCGGTGACAGCCTCGTCGAGGCCCTCGACGGTGACCGATTCGCGGGCCATTTCCGGTTGCCGGGCAAGAAACGCGGCAACCGCCTCGGGGCCTTCCTCGGGCTGTAGCGAGCAGACGCAGTAGACCAGTACGCCGCCGGGCGCGACCATGGGATAAGCGGCATCGAGCAGCCGAGCCTGGAGCACTGTCATACGTTCTACGTCGGCGGCCTGTTTGAGCCGGGCCACGTCCGGGTGGCGGCGGATGGTGCCGGTCGCTGTGCATGGCGCATCCAACAGTACAAAGGGCGCCGGTACCGGTGGTCGCCAGATCGCCGCGTCGGCACGGATGGTCTCGGCCTTGAGGCCGAGCCGGGCCAGGTTTTTCTTGGTACGGGTCAGGCGGCCCTTGTCCCGGTCCACCGCGATGACCTTGGCGCCAGCGGCGGCGAGCTGGGCGGTCTTGCCACCGGGAGCGGCGCACAGATCGATGACTATTTCGTCGGCGACATGGCCAAGCAGACGGGCGGGCAGGGCGGCGGCGGCGTCCTGGATCCACCAGGCGCCGTCTCTATAGCCCGGCAGGTCTTCGATGGCGCCGCCGAGGGGGCGCCGCAGACTGCCGCTGGGCAATTGCTGGGCATCGAGCCGCGCGGCCCAGCCGGCCGGGCCGGTCTTGACCGAGAAGTCGAGCGGCGGGGCGACCAGGTGGGCCTCGGCGATAGCGCGGGCGGTGGTCTCGCCATAGGCTGTAGTCCAGGCCTGCCACAGCCAGTCGGGGGTGTTGAGCCGGGCGGCGTCGTGGTTGGCGGTGAGATCGGCGCCCTCGCGGGAAATGCGCCGCAGCACCGCGTTGACCAGACCCTTGAAGGGTCGGTTCAAGCCAACCAGGGAGACCGCGCCGTCGACCGCCGCGTGGGCTGGGGTGCCGAGGAACACGAGCTGGCAGATGCCGAGCCGGAGAATGTCCCGGATGCGTGCCGCCTTGGCTCCCAGGGGCCGCTCCATGCAGTGACTCATGAGAGCGTCAATCTGGCCCCGGCGACGCAGGGTGGTGGCCACCAGCAAGCGGGCCAAGGCCCGGTCGCGGGCTTCTAGGCGGCCCAGGTCGTCATGGTCGGCGAGCACTTCGTCGAGGGGTCTTTTGTCGCCGAGCACGGCCCCGAGAATGTCGAGAGCGATGGCCCGGGCGGAGATTGCGCTGTTCATGGGCGCGGTGTAGCGCGCCTCGGCGGCGCTGTCGACCGTCACTTGTGTCTGTCGCGCGCCATGGGCTACAACCGGGAACGTTCGTAGCCAACATCGAGGCGGTTCCCATGCCCAAAACCGAAGGCAAGACGCCCCAGGACAGAACCCCCGAGTCCACGGCTGATGACGCGCCGCAAGAGCCGCGGACTAAGCCCGCCAAGGAGATCGGCGGCCGTGACGGTCTCGACCCGACCCGTTATGGGGACTGGGAGAAAAATGGCCGCGCCGTTGATTTTTGATCCGTAAAGGCATGTAGTAATTACCTCTTATGATTGTAATTCGTGATTTGTTCTAATTTGCATGATACGGCCATCCTGACGAGCGCGGATATTGGCGTTCGAATCCAAAGCCACCGGATGAAAATTAATGGTTTATAGGGTCCATGTACGATCAGCGATTCGCTGGATTTCGCAATGTCCCATGGTTGTAATTACTGTAATTACGCTCAACATCCTGGCGACGGGCGCTGAACTTCGTCGTGACAGTGTGGTCACCGGTCCGGTGGCGGCCCGGGTGCTGGCCGTGATCGACGGCGACACCTTGGCGGTCAGCGCCCGCATCTGGATCGGCCAGACCATCGAGACCCGGGTATGCCTTGCCGGGGTCGATACGCCGGAGCTTCGCGGTGATTGCGACAGGGAGCGGGAACTGGCTGCCGCCGCCCGCGACTTCGTCATGGCCAGGGTCGCCGGCGGGGATGTGGTCTTGTGGGGTGTCCGGAATGACAAGTTCGGCGGCCGGGCCTATGATGGTGGTGCGCGCCTGCCCTGGTGTTAAACGACATTGTGCTATCATCGTGTCATGGACAAGGTGATTTTACCATCGGCCATGAAGGATGGCCGATGGGCGTTCAAACGGCCAATCTTGTATGCAATTGACTGGGCCTTCCGCCGAACGGTCGGCGACGCCCACCGTTGCGACCAAGGCTGGCGCGCTTGCCGGCGGGCATCATGATGCACTCATGATGCCCGTCGGTCATATCCTTCGATTGGTGGTGGTCCTGTTGGTTGCCGGTTGCGCCAGTGGTGACCCGCCCCCCGGCGCGCCGCCGGAAGTGGCGCTGCCTATCCTGGCCGAGCGCGGCGACAGCGAGGCCCAGGTCAGTCTCGGCTGGATGTATCAGACCGGCCAGGGGTTCGACCGCGACTATCACCAGGCGGCGTACTGGTACCGTCAGGCCGCCGACCAGGGCAACGACTTGGCGCAATACTCCCTGGGCGAGCTTTACGCCCGCGGCCTCGGTGTCGCCCAGGACTTTGGCCAGGCCGTGGTCTGGCATCGCCAGGCGGCCGAGAGCGGCAACGTGAGCGCCCAGTTCCGCCTCGCCTTCTTTTATGAACAAGGACTCGGCGTGCCGCGCAACTACGATGCCGCCGTCCTGTGGTACAGCCGCGCCGCCCAGAACGCCCAGTCCGCCGCCGGCCTGCCGCCGAACCTCGAGCGCCTGCTCGGCGCCGCCATTACCCCGCCGACCCTGATCCAGCCTGATCGCCAGGCGACGCCGGGCGCGCTTATCGTTGCGCCGTCCGAAGACCTGCCGTCCGACCAGACTACGACGATAATTCCCGCCGCCTCGGCCACCGCTACTGCCGCCGCCCCGGCCCCGAGTGGTAATCACTGGGTTCATATCGCGACTTTTCGCACCCGCGCCGCCGCCGCCCTTCACTGGGACATGCTGGGGGAGAGTCATGGCGATATCCTGGCCGGCTTGCGGGGCCGCCTTCTGCCCCTTGACCTCGGCGCCGACGAAGGCTCCTGGATTCGCCTTTATGCCGGCCCGATGAACAACGGCACCGCCGCCGCCACCCTGTGCGAAAAACTGCGCGCCCGGGCGATCTACTGCGCTGTGGTTTTTTGAAGATCGCGTGTCTTTTTGTTTGGCCTTCAATTACCGGCGCGGACGTTTTTGGTAAACGCGTTCAAGTGCCACGCAGGCTGGCGTCCGCTTGGCTCCCGGCGTATAAGCGGCGACCCCCGGTCGGGGGCTGAAAGTAAGAAATTAGGAAGAATTCCGGCGGTCTTCCCTTGACCGTTTGCAAGCGCGCCATTTTGTTCGCAACAGGATGGGCGTTGCCGACCGATCGGCGGGATGCTGCGTGGCGCTTGAACGCCCTTGCCAAGCACCAATGCAGGTCACCTCGAAGAGGTGACCGTTAAAGGTTCATCCGGTTTTCGACCAGGTCGGTGACCACGGCGGGGTCGGCCAGGGTCGAGGTGTCGCCGAGTTCGTTGTGCTCGTTGGCGGCGATCTTGCGCAGGATGCGGCGCATGATCTTGCCCGAGCGGGTCTTGGGTAAGCCCGGCGCCCACTGGATCAGGTCCGGGGTGGCGATGGGGCCGATCTCCTTACGCACGCATTTGACCAGCTCGGCGCGGAGTTCCTCGCTCGGCTCCGTGCCCACGGTCAGGGTGACATAGGCGTAGATGCCCTGGCCCTTGATGTCGTGGGGATAGCCAACCACCGCCGCCTCGGCGACCGTGGGGTGGGCCACCAAGGCGCTTTCCACCTCGGCGGTGCCAAGGCGGTGGCCGGCGACGTTGAGGACGTCGTCGACCCGGCCGGTAATCCAGTAGTAGCCGTCCTCGTCCCGGCGCGCGCCGTCGCCGGTGAAGTAGAGGTTCTTGTAGGTCGAGAAATAGGTTTCCACGAAGCGCTTGTGGTCGCCGTAGAGCGAACGCATCTGGCCGGGCCAGGAATCGCCGATGCACAGGTTGCCCTTGCAGGCGCCCTCTTGTTCCTTGCCGTCGCCATCGACGATCAACGGCTTGACGCCGAAGAACGGCCGCGTCGCCGAGCCCGGCTTGAGGTCAGTGGCGCCCGGCAGCGGGGTGATCAGGATGCCGCCGGTCTCGGTCTGCCACCAGGTATCGACAATCGGGCAGCGGCCGTCACCGACCACGTTGTAATACCACTCCCAGGCTTCCGGATTGAT
>CAZYDR010000054.1:0-24793 GCA_964645285.1 uncultured Alphaproteobacteria bacterium | reverse complement strand
CCAAGCTCCTTCCACTAAACAAATATTGTTTAGATTCAGTTACTTGGACCATGATTCTTGGCCCACGAACCTAGGTAATGGTGCCCCCAGGGAGACTCGAACTCCCACGCCCGTAAGGACAACAGATTTTGAATCTGTCGCGTCTACCAATTCCGCCACAGGGGCTCCGTGGGCGGCCATGATAGTCATGGCCGGTTGGCGGTCAAGCGGTGTAGTTCGGTCACCACGATCATTGCCTTATAAGGGCGGCGCGGGCTAAACCCCCCTGATGATGATCAGAACGAGCCCATGCTGAAACGCGCCTACGACCGGACCATGGCCCTGGCCGAACATCGCCACGGGGTGGCGCTGCTCGGGCTGGTAGCGTTTATCGAAAGCTCGATCTTTCCCATTCCCCCCGACGTGTTGCTCATCCCCATGGTGCTGGCGGCGCGCCGGCGCGCCTGGTTGATTGCCGGGGTCTGCACCCTGGGCTCGGTGGCCGGCGGCATCGCCGGCTACGGCATCGGTTTTTTTCTGTTCGAGAGCCTGGGCCTGCCGCTTTTCGAGTTCTACGGCAACATGGCGGCCTTCGAGCGCTTTCAGGCCCACTACAACGAGTGGGGCGCCTGGATCGTCGCCGGCGCCGGCCTGACGCCGTTTCCCTATAAGGTCATCACCATCGCCAGCGGCGTCACGGCGCTCAACCTGGTGGTCTTCCTGATCGCCTCGGTGCTATCACGCGGCTCCCGGTTCTTCCTCGTGGCGGCGTTGCTGTGGTATTTCGGGCCGCCCATCCGAAGCTTCATCGAGCGTAACCTGGGACTGGTAATGGCGAGCTTCTTCGCCCTGCTGCTTGGCGGCTTCGTGGTTATTGGTATGCTCGGTTGATGGTGACCACGCGCAACCTCCCTGGGCTAATCGTCGGCGCCAGCGTCGCCGCTCTGGCCGGGGCGTTCTACTCTCAATATGTCTGGGGACTGGAGCCCTGTCTCCTGTGCCTCTACCAGCGATTCCCCTACGGCGTCACGATTCTGCTGGGTATTGTCGCCCTGGCCGGCCGCTGGCCGCTTGCTTGTATCGCCCTGGCTGGCGCGGTTCTGATCGGCGAATCCGGCCTCGCCTTCTTCCATGTGGGGGTCGAGCAGCACTGGTGGGCCGGCCTAGACGCCTGCACCCAGGCCAGCGCCACGCCGGACACCACCGCTGAACTTCTCACCATGCTTATGGACGAGCCGCCGCCGCCCTGCGATCAGGTGCCGTGGTCGTTGTTTGGCATCTCCATGGCGGGCTACAATGTGCTCTACGCGGCGGTTTTGGCGGTCATCAGCCTGGCCGGCGTTGCTGATCTGGCGCGAAAGGCGCGAACGTGAGCCATCCCAAAACCATCGGCCCAAAAATCACGGCGGAAGACCGGCTGCCCGGCGATCCTGGCCGCGCGGCCCAGATCGAGCGCATGATCCGGGTCGACCACGCCGGCGAATACGGCGCCGTGCGTATCTACGACGGCCAGCTCGCCGTCCTCGGGCGCACCGCCAGCGGCCCGCTCATCAAGGCCATGGCCGAACAGGAGAAAAGCCACCTGGCGGCGTTCGACCGTCTGGTGGTCGAGCGCCGGGTGCGGCCGACGGTTCTGTCGCCCCTGTGGCACGCCGCCGGCTTCGCCCTGGGCGCGGCCAGCGCCATACTCGGCCAGCGCGCCGCCATGGCCTGCACCGTGGCCGTCGAGGAGATCATCGACGAGCACTACGGCGACCAGCTCGCCCGCCTGGGAGACGACGAACCGGAACTGCGCGAAACCGTCGCCGAATTCCGCGATGACGAACTCGGCCACCGCGACACCGGCCTCGACCAGGGCGCCGAGCAAATGCCCGGCTACGAGCCGTTCTCCCTGGCGGTCAAAACCAGTACCCGCCTGGCAATCTGGCTGTCGGAACGGTTTTAGGCCACGCCTTCTAGAACCGCCGGCCGAAGATTCCCGCTTAACATAGATTGTGGCTCCGGACTGTCGGGCGGGCAACGCTACGCCCTGCAAAAGGAGCGTAGCATGGCCGTCGAGGACATCTTTGACGCGGTGTTGGCGTACCAGGACGACGAAATCGGCGCCCTGACCCAGGCGGAAATAGATGCCGGCACCGATGTCCGGATGATCCTCGACGATGGCCTTATCGCGGCCCTCGATCTGGTTGGCGAGAAGTTCAGCATGGGCACCCTGTTTGTTCCCGAAATGCTGCTGGCGGCCGACGCGGTCCAGGCCGGTCTGGAAGTCCTGCGCCCGCTGTTGGTCGATACTGGCTTCCAGCCGATCGGCACGGTGGTTCTGGGCACCGTCAAGGGCGACTTGCACGACATCGGCAAGAACCTGGTCGGCATGATGCTCGAGGGCGCCGGCTTTCGGGTCATCGACCTCGGCACCGATGTTGATCCCGCGCGCTTCATCGACGTGGCCCAGGAGAACGAGGCCGACCTCATCGCCGTATCGGGCCTGCTGACTACCTCGATGCCGGAAATCGAGCGCGCCGTGGCGGCGGTTCACGACGCCAACCGGAGCCGCAACCTCAACGTCAAGGTGATGGTCGGCGGGCCGCCGGTCAATCAGCTGTTCGCCGACAGGATCGGTGCCGACGGCTATGGCCTGGACGCCCCGGCGGCAGTCGAACGAGCGCGCCAACTGGTTGCGTAGGAGAGCAGGGACATGGCCTGGACATCGAGAGAGCGGGTGCTGGCGGCGGTCAATCACGAACAGCCCGACCGGGTGGCGATCGACCTCGGCGGCTCTGGCGCCTCAAGCATCGTTATCGACGCCTACGACAGGCTCAAGCACCATCTCGGGCTTGAGCACGAGACCACGGTGATGTCCCGGCTCAATCACCTCGCCCAGCCGGACGAGTCGGTGCTGCGGCGCTTCGGCGTCGACACCCGGCCGATTTCCGCCCGCGGTCGTCGTGGCGGCAGCGGTCGCTGGGTTGACGAGCTGACCTTCATCGATCATTTCGGCGTCACCTTCAAGGGCACCACTGGTACCGACGACAAGCATTTCCTGTACAAGGACGGCCCATTGCACGGCGGCGAATTGACCGAGGACCGCATCGACGCCATGGCCTGGCCCGATCCCGACGATCCCAGCATGACCGACGGCATCAAGGATCAGGTCGCGCGTTACAAGGCGGCCGGCGACTACTGCCTGGTGCTCAACGTGCCCGATCAAGTGATCCATCGGGCCTATGCCCTGCGCGGTATGACCGATTTCCTCAAGGACTTCTACCGCGCCCCGGAGGCCGCCTGCTATCTGATGGACCGGCTCGCCGACTACAACATCCGGGCTTCTGAGAACATGATTCGCGAGGCCGGGGCCGAGAACATCGACGTGATCTTCTTCGGTGAGGACCTGGGCACCCAGGACGGCTGCATGTTCGACCCCGACGCCACTTATGGCCGCCTGATTAAGCCGCGCCACGAACGCATCATTCAGACCCTCAAGTCGTTGACCGGCGGCAAATCCCTGTTCCACTGCTGCGGCTCGGCCTATCTCTTTCTCGACCACCTGATCGACATCGGCGTCGATATCCTCAACCCGGTGCAGGTCAACGCCAAAAACATGGAACCCGAGCGCCTCAAGGGCGAATTCGGCGACCGCCTGGCCTTCTGGGGCGGCATCGATACCCAGGACCTTTTGCCCCATCAGTCGGCCGACGCCGTCAGGGCCGAGGCCGAGCGCTGCATCGAGATCTTCGGCAAACAGGGCGGCTATATCCTCAACGCCGTCCATAATATCCAGTTCGAAGTGCCGCCGGAAAACATCGTCGCCATGTACGACGCCGGCGTGAACCACCGCTACCGGTAGGGTGGGCGGCTGGTTTATGCTCTACTGACATCGAGCAAGGCCACAACCGCCGCGACCGGATCGTCGGTCGCCATCACTCCGCCCAACACCGCAATCCCCGATGGCCGGCAGGTACCGGAGTTATCGGCGGTGACGCCGCCCAGCGCGATGACCGGGATCGGCAGTGTTACGGCAATGCGGTGCAGCTCATCGACGCCCAGGGCAGGGCCGTAGCCAGGCTTGCTGGTCGGCGTGAAGATCGGGCTGAGAGTGACGTAGTCGGCGCCATCGTCGGCGGCCTTGCACGCTTCCGATTCATTGTGGGCCGAGACGCCGATCAAAACACCATCACCTGTGATACGCCGGGTTTCGGCGACGTCGTGGCCCTGGGGCAGGTGGACGCCGTCGGCGCCGTGGCGAGCGGCGACCGTGGGGTTGCCGTTGACGGTGACCAATGCGCCGTAGGGGCGGGCGCGGGTGACGATGTCGCCGACCAGCGTGCCCAGCGCTTTCTCTTCGAGGTCCTTTTCCCGCACCATGAACCAACGCAGGCCGGCCTTGAAGGCGGCCTCGACGAGGTCGGGCAGGGGGATGCGGGCGAGGTGACGGTCGCTGATGACCAGCAGCGGCGGCGTCGGTATTACGGGTTTGACCAATCTTGGCATCACGCCTCGATGATGCCCTCCTCGGGGGTCGAGGCGTTGGCGTAGAGCCGCTTGGGCATGCGGCCGGCCTCGAAGGCCAGGCGGCCGGCCTCGATGCCAGCTTTCATGGCTCGGGCCATTTTGACCGGATCGCGGGCCAGGGCTACGGCGCTGTTGAGCAGGATGCCGTCGCAGCCCAGCTCCATGGCTACGGCCACATCCGACGCAGTGCCGACGCCGGCGTCGACGATCACCGGCACCTTGCACTGCTCGCGGATGATGCGGATGTTGTAGGGGTTGCGGATGCCCATGCCCGAGCCGATGGGGGCGCCCAGCGGCATTACCGCGGCGCAGCCCAGGTCTTCGAGCTTGCGGCAGGTGATGGGGTCGTCGTTGCAGTAGGGCAGCACGGTAAAGCCGTCGTTAACCAGTTCTCCGGCGGCCTTGAGCAGGTGCTCCACATCGGGGAACAGGGTTTCGTCGTCGCCGATGACCTCGAGTTTGACCCAGTTGGTCTCCAGGGCTTCCCGGGCCAGTTGGGCGGTCAGCACCGCATCGCGGGCGGTGTAGCAGCCGGCGGTATTGGGCAGGATGGTGTAGTCGTCACCGAGCAGGTCGTAGAGGCTCTCGCCGCCGCCGTGAACCGAGACCCGGCGCAGGGCCACGGTGACCACCTCGGCGCCGCTGGCGTCGATGGCGTCGAGCATGACCCGCTGATTGGGATAGCGCGACGAGCCAATGAACAGGCGGGATTCGAAGCTCTTGTCGGCGATGATGAGTTTATCGGACATGGAACGTCTCACTATTTCTCACCATCGGTCATGAAGAATGACCGATGGGCGTTCAGTCGCCACGCAGGCTTCCGCCAAACGGTTGGCGCCGCGCGGTCGCGTTTGCCAGCGGCCACAAGAATGACCGCTGGTTTTGATCGGCAGCGGTGATACCTGCCCCCGAACCATCATGTAAGGAGATTAGCCGAAAAGGTCCAGTGCCGTTAGCCGCCGGCTTTCGATTGGACGATCTCCATGCAGTCGCCGGCGGCCAGTTGGGTCGTGGTCCAGGTGGCGCGCCGGGCAATGGCGCCGTTGAGTGCCACGGCGATGCCCGGCCGCGCCGGGTCGAGGCCGGCGGCGGCGACGATCTCGGCGATGGTCTCGCCATTGTAGTCGCGATCCTCGCCGTTGATGGTGATGCGGACCTTGGTCATGCGCTGCGGGCCTTGCGATTGGGCCGGGCGAAGCGCTCGAGCCCGAAGGGGGCGATGGCCGCCGGTACGTCGCCGCTCAGCACATAGTCGGCCACGGCGTTGGCGGTGATCGGCGCCAGCAGGATGCCGTTGCGGTGGTGGCCGGTGGCCATGACCAGTCCGCCCATGGCGGTGGGCCCGAGGATCGGCGCGTCGTCGCGGCTCGCCGGGCGGAAGCCGGCCCAGGTCTCGACGATGGGCAGATCATAGACGCCGGGCAGAATCTCCCAGGTATCGCGCAGCAGGTCCATGATGCCACCGGCGGTGATGCTGGCGTCGAAGCCCATCTCCTCGACCGTGGCGCCGATCAGCAGGCGGCCGTCGAGGCGCGGCACCAGATAGATGTCCGGGCCCCATACCACGTGGTTGAGCAGGGGTTTGCCCCACGGCATCTGAACCGCCAGCATCTGCCCCTTGAGCGGGCGCACCGGCGGGCGCAGGGCGTCGGGCAGGCCGGGAATGTCGCGCGACCAAGGGCCGGCGGCGACGATCACGGTTGTTACCTCCAGGGTTTCGTCGTCGGTCCGCACGCCAGTCACCCGGCCGTCGCCGCTCAACACTTCCTTGACCGGGGTGTTCTCAAGCAGAAGCCCGCCGGCGCGAATGAAGGCCTCGCGCAGCGCCGCCGCCAGCTTGCGGTTGTCGACCTGATGATCGAGGGCGCTGAATATGGCGGCGCTGACACCGGGGGCGAGATGGGGTTCGCGCTCCCGCGCCTCATCACCGCTCATCAACTGGAGGTCAAGGCCGAGGCCCTGGAGAAAATCGTGGCGATCCCGCAGCCGCTCTACGTCGTCGCGGTCGTGGGCGACCACGAAGGTGCCTTCGTCGCGGTAGTCGACCTTCAGTTCCGAGGCCGCTTCGACCTCGGCGGCGAAGTCGACCCACATGTCGCGGCTGGCCATGGCCAGGGCCAGTAACGGCTCCTCGCTAGGCTCGGCTTCGACCTGGGGCGCCAGCATGCCAGCTGCCGCCCAGGTTGCGCCCCAGCCGGCCTGACCACGATCGAACACGGTCACCGCCCGGCCTGCCTGCGCCAACCGCCAGCCAATGCCGAGGCCACAAACCCCGCCGCCGATAATGGCGATCATGTGAATATCTCCAACACTGAAATCTGCTGCCGATCAGAGCGGCGATTTTACCAGGGATCGAGTTCCGTGTCCCAGTAGAGAAAATCGCGCCAGCTGTCGTGGAGGAAGTTGGGCGGGAAGGCGCGGCCGTTCTGTTGCAGGTAGTGGACCGTGGGCATGACCGGCTTGATGCGCGGGTGCATGCCGCATTCCTTTGACAACCGGTTGCCCTTGGCCAGATTACAGCGCATGCAGGCGGCGACCACGTTCTCCCATGTGGTGATGCCACCGCGTGAGCGCGGCTGCACGTGGTCGAAGGTGAGTTCGCCCGCCGGGTTGTCATGACCACAATACTGACAGGCGAAGCGGTCACGCAGGAACACGTTGAATCGGGTGAAGGCCGGGCGCTTGGCGGTGGGAATGTACTGCTTGAGCGAGATCACGCTGGGCAGCGGGAAGGCCCAGCTTGGCGAATGAACCTGACGGTCGTATTCCGAGAGGATGTTGACCCGGTCGAGAAACACCGCCTTGACCGTGTCCTGCCATGACCACAAGGACAAGGGGAAGTAGCTGAGCGGCCGATAGTCGGCGTTCAGTACCAAAGTCGGATAGGTTTCAAGCGACGCGTTCAAAACACCGGTCCCGTTAACCAAGATGTACAAAAAATACAGCCTGTGGCGGGTGGCGCAACCCCCTAGCCGCTAAATCTCGTGAGTGGTGGGCTGATAATCGGGCGGCTGGGCAGGACGGGCTGGTTTGGTTAGGATCGCCCTGGATATTTGCTCTTTGAAAGGTACAGCGTCATGGCCGGCCCGCTTTCTCATATTCGTGTGCTCGATCTCAGCCGGGTTCTCGCCGGGCCCTGGGCCGGCCAGAACCTTGCTGACCTGGGCGCCGACGTTATCAAGGTCGAGCGCCCCGGTGTCGGCGACGATACCCGCACCTGGGGGCCGCCATTCCTCGCCGACGAGGATGGTAAGGAGACCAGCGAGGCAGCATATTTTCTATCGACAAACCGGGGCAAGCGCTCGGTGACCATCAATATGGCCAAGCCGGAGGGCCAAAAGTTGATTCGCGACCTGGCGGCGAAAAGCGACATTCTACTGGAGAACTACAAGGTCGGTGGCCTGGCCAAGTACGGCCTTTCCTACGACGATCTTAAGGACTCCCATCCCCACCTGATCTACTGCTCGATTACCGGCTTCGGCCAGACCGGGCCCTACAAGGACCGCGCCGGCTACGACTTCATCATTCAGGGCATGGGCGGGCTCATGAGCATAACCGGCGAGCCCGACAGTGTGCCCGGTGGTGGCCCGGTCAAGGTTGGTGTCGCTGTTTCCGATCTCTTTACCGGCATGTATGTCACCGTCGCCGCCCTCGCCGCCCTGGCCCATCGCGAGCGCGGCGGTCGGGGGCAGCACGTCGATATGGCCCTGCTCGACTGCCAGATCGCCATGCTGGGCAACCAGTCCCTCAACTACCTGACTTTCGGCAAGGTGCCCGGCCGCATGGGCAATGCCCATCCCAATGTGGTGCCCTACCAGGCGTTTCCCACCGCCGACGGCCACGTCATCATCGCGGTCGGCAATGACGGCCAGTTTGCCCGGTTCTGCGATGTCATCGCCCGGCCCGAGTTGGCCGCCAATCCGGACTACGCCAGTAATGCGCTCAGGATCATAAATCGCGAAGGCCTGATCCCCGTCATCGCCGAGGCTATGGCCGGAATGGAAACCGCCGCCCTGCACCGGGCCCTGGAGGCGGCGGACGTGCCCTTCGGGCCCATCAACACTATCGATCAAGTGTTTGACGATCCCCAGGTCAAGGCCCGCGGCTTACGGGTCGACCTCGACCATCCCCTGGCCGGCACCACACCCACGGTACGCAACCCGATTCGCTATTCGGACACGGAACTGGAGTTCAAGGATGCCCCACCGCTGCTGGGTCAGCACACCGAAAGTGTGTTGCAGAATGTGCTCGATCTAGACGCTGGTGAAATCGAGCGGTTGCGTGGCGGCGGGGTTATCTAGCCAGCTGCGTTCTTGAAGCCGTCGCGGAGGAATTCGCCGCCCATTTCCAGGCCGACGCCGTCGATGCCGTGGCCCAAGCGGGGGCAGGCGTGCCAGCGCACCGGCACTTCATACTGGCCGAGCATCTGTACCGCCGCGCCCAGGGAGGTAAACGGCACCACCTGGTCTTCCTCGCCATGGGCCAGCAGCATGGGCGGCCGTGAGCGGATTTCCGCCTCGATAGTCTCGGAGGCGATGATGGCGCCGGAATAGCCGACCACACCGGCGCAAGGTTTGGCCCGGCGCAAGGCCACATAGACCGACATCATGGCGCCCTGGCTGAAGCCGACCAGGCCGAGTTGACTGTCGTCGAGGCCGAGTCTTTCCAGTTCGCCATCGATGAACTGGTTGATGATCGCCCCGGCCTCGGCCGTCTTGGCGGTGATCGCCGCCGGGGTCTCGTCGCGAAAGCTGAACCACTGGCGGCCCATGGGGTTGCCCTCGCAGGCCTCGTGGGCGTGGGGCGAGACGAAATGGGCGCCAGGCATCACGCCCGCCCACTCCCGGCCCAGTCCGATAAGGTCGTTGCCGTCGGCGCCCCAGCCATGAAGAAAAATCACCAATTGTTTTGCGGCGCCACTGGCGGGCGGCTGCTCGGGGCCTGAAATATTCGCTATGCTGGTCATGTTCCGTCTCGCTGGGAATTCCCAATGGGGCGTGATACTTGCTATAACCGCCGCGCAATTTTGAGGTTCGTACCTACAGCAGATGTCCGGTCCCGTCGATGAAATTCCCGGCACGCCCATCGCGGTGTTGCCGCCGGTGGACAGCGTTCAGTCGGTGCGCTTCGCGCCGACGCCCAGCGGTTATATGCATCTTGGCCATGCCTATTCGGCGTTGATCGCCTGGAGCAATGCCCAGGCCGAAGGCAGCCGCTTCCTGCTGCGCATTGAGGACATCGACCGTTCGCGCTGCCGCCCGGCCTTCGAGCAGGCGATTTACGAAGACCTCGCCTGGCTCGGCATCGATTGGCAGCTGCCGGTCCGCCGCCAGGCCGAACATATGGCGGATTATGCCGACACTCTGAAAGCCCTGGGTGAACTCGGCATGCTGTATCCCTGTTTCTGCACCCGCTCCGAGGTCCAGGCCGAGATCGAGGGTGCCGACGCCGCGCCCCACGGCCCCGATGGGCCGCACTATCCGGGCACCTGCAGACGGTTGAGCCGGGCCGAGCAGAACCGCCGCATCCGCGCCGGCGAGGCCCATGCACTACGCATCGACATGGCCAAGGCGGCAGCCATTGCCGGGCCGCTGACCTGGACCGACCGCAAGACCGGCGTGGTCGAGGCTGATCCGCTGTCCGCCGGCGACGTGGTGCTGGCGCGCAAGGACGTGCCGACCAGTTATCATCTGGCGGTCACCCTGGACGACCATATTCAAGGGGTGAGTCTGGTAACCCGGGGCTGGGATCTCTATCACGCAACCCACATTCACCGCCTGCTTCAGGCGTTGCTTGGCCTCGACACCCCCGTCTACTATCACCATCCGATGATTACCGATCCCAACGGTGTCCGCCTGGCCAAGCGTAACCGGGCCGTGACGCTGCGGGCCCTGCGAAACGGACGCAAGACCCCGGACGATGTGCGCTGCATGATCAATCTTGAGCCAACCAATAACGAGAGAGCCATATCATGACCGACGATCCACGCTTCCCATCCGGCGGTACCGCGACCGACGTTATGGTCAAACCGCGCTACACCGGGGTTCCCACGTTCATGCGGGCGCCCATGGTGGACAGCCCCGCCGATGTGGATATCGCCATGATCGGCGTGCCCTATGACGGCGCCGTAACCAACCGTCCCGGCGCCCGCCACGGGCCGCGCGAGATACGCAATATGTCGAGTTTTATGCGCACCACCCATCACGTCACCAGGATCAATCCCTACGAGCTCTGCCGGATCGGCGACCTCGGCGATGTGGATTTGCCCAACCTGTTCGATCTCTACGGTACGGTCGATGATATCACCGCCCACTATGCCGCGGTTCATGCTGCGGGTGCGGCGCCGCTGACGGCCGGCGGCGATCACATGATCACCTATCCCATCTTCCGCGCCATCGCCGCCGAACGCCCGGTCGGCATGATCCATATCGACGCCCATACGGACACTGGGGACGAATTCCTCGGCCAGAAGATCGGCCATGGCACGCCGTTCCGCCGGGCTGTCGAAGACGGTGTCCTCGACGCTAAGCGCACGGTACAAATTGGCATTCGCGGGCCCCAGAACAACGGGATGAGTTGGGACTTTCCCCTGGAGTCGGGCATGCGGGTGATCTTTATGGAGGAGTTCGCCGAGATCGGCGTCGACGCGGTGATTGCCGAGGCGCGCCGGGTGGTCGGCGACGGCCCGACTTATATTTCCTTCGATGTGGACGGTCTCGATCCAGTCTATGCGCCGGGCACCGGCACCCCCGAGGTCGGCGGCATTACCACCCTGGAAGCTCAGAAGCTGTTGCGCGGCCTGCGCGGGCTCGACCTTGTGGGCGGCGATGTGGTGGAAGTCGCGCCGCCGTTCGATCCCAGCGGCAATACCGCCCTGGTCGGCGCCACCCTGATGTATGAGATTCTCTGCATCCTGGCCGAGTCCGTTGCCAAGCGGAAAGGATAGATCATGGCTATCGCCGGTATCGATCATATCACTGTAAATGCCAGCGACCTTGACGCCTCGCGGCGCTTTTACGTGGATGTGCTCGGCCTCCGCGATGGTGATCGCCCGGCCTTCGATGTGCCGGGCATCTGGCTCTATGCCACCGATCATCCCATCGTCCATCTGGTTGGCGACCGGGGTAGCGATGCGCCGACCACTGGCGCCTTCGATCACTACGCTTTCCAGGCGGCCGATCTGGCGGGCGTGATTGGGCGGCTCAAGGCGGCGGACATTGCCTTTGAGCTGTTTATCGTGCCCGGGCTCGAACGCCGCCAGGTTTTCGTAAGTGACCCGGATGGCATCAAGATCGAGCTTAACTTCGCCGCCCATGAGGCTATTCCAAATGACTGACGGGCCGATACTCCAACCCGGCGCCGTCGCCTTGGTGACCGGCGCCAGCGCCGGTATTGGCACGGCCATTGCCGAGGCTCTGGTGGCCAAGGGATGTCAGGTGATCTGTACGGCGCGCCGCCTCGACCGGCTCGAAGCCATTGCCGAGCGGCTGGGCGAGATCTGTCATGCGGTGGAACTCGATGTCGCCGACGCCCAGGCCACGGCGGGCCTCATTGAGAGCCTGCCGGAGAACCTCCGCGACATCGATATTCTGATCAATAACGCGGGCCATGATGTCGGCGGCCGCCAGCCCTTCAGTGACGGCGATGTGGAAGACTGGGCCTCGATCATCGACACCAACGTCACCGGCCTGATCCGGGTCAGCCACGCGGTGATCCCCGGCATGGTGGCGCGGCAACGGGGCCACGTGATCAATCTGGGCTCGATCTCGGGCATCGGGCCGGCGCCGGAGTGTAACGTCTACACCGCCAGCAAATTCGCGGTGCATGGTCTGAGCCGAAATCTGCGCCTTGATTTCGCCGGCACCGGCATCCGTGTCACCGAGATCATGCCCGGTACCGTGCGCACCGAGTTCGGCGCCGCCCGTTGGGATGGCGACCACGAGCGGGCCGACGAGTTCTACGACAGTTTCGCGACCGTATTAGTCCCGGAAGACATCGCCCGTTGCGCCATCTTCGCCCTCGAGCAGCCGGCCAACATGATTGTCGCCGAGATGCTGGTAATGCCGACGGCGCAGGGTTGAAGTCACATAACGATAACTCTCAATAAAGTGAGGCGTCAGGAGCGTGGCCTTTACGGCCGTCGCTACGTGTCCGGACGGGACACTCCTGACGCCTCTGGAACCCGAGAGTTCCGCGTCCGCGAGAGCGGGTAGGCGACCTGACCGCTTTGCTGCTTCCGGCCGACCCCGAGAGGCCTTCCGTTGGCGGCGAGGCGGTTGTCTCTTTTCAGAGACCATCGACCTCGGTGGGCTACTCGTCTCCACACCTTCATTCGGGATTTTTGTGACCGCGTCCAGCATCCGAAGACACCTTCCGCTGACACCAAGCGTCACCCGAAGGATCGGCCCTCTCCGCAGGGAGGAACGGAATACCCCGAAGGACGAACCGCCCGCCGTACGAAAAACCCCGGGAAAGGGTGGCGATTTGCATCTCACCCAGCGACCGCGATGACCTTGCGGAAATCTTGGTCACTCCCGGCGACGCGGCCCCCAAAAGGAAGCGGTTGTCACCTCGAAGCTTGAACCCCTCATGTAACCGATAGAATCTCGAAAGATTTTACCAGCGGCAGCTGGAAATTCGCTGCTTCAACACTCTCGCGTACAAGTCAAGTATGGGCGTTTTATTGACGAAACTTCAAGTAAGAAACTGTTTTACAATGCAATTTCTTGTGGACGAAATTATATTTATAATTCAATCGCTTCTTTGTTTATCCACAGGTTTATGCACTAACGACGGAAATTTTATCGTTTAACGTCATCGTTGGATGGCCGAAATTGGTGTCTCAAACGGAATTTATTTGCGCCGAGGACAGCATGCGCCAAGCCAGCCATCAACTATCGTTCGAAACCACGGTCAGGGGCCTCTATGAGGTGACCGAACCGATCGCCCACTGGCTCGCCGATCAGGCCATGGCCGAAGGGTTGCTCACTGTATTCATACGTCATACTTCGGCGTCGCTGATAATTCAGGAAAACGCCGACCCGGACGTCATGCGCGATCTCGATACCTTCTTCGCGTGGCTCGCGCCCGAGGGTCCGGACATCTACCGGCACCGCAGCGAAGGCCCCGACGACATGCCGGCTCATATCCGCGCCGCCCTGACCCAAACCCATCTGGCTACCCCGGTTGTGGAAGGCCGTATGACCCTTGGTACCTGGCAGGGTATCTATATATTCGAGCATCGCGCGGCGCCTCATCAACGCCACCTGGCTTTACATCTCATGGGTGAATAGGCGACAACCATGGCAAAGACCGGTGCAAAATCCCATTCAGGCGGGAATTTCGACTATTTATGACCGGGTTGCGGTTGTTGCAAACCACAATCAACGCTATGATTGGTTATCGTTAGGTCCCAAGTTGGGGAACGGAGCAGCGGGGTTAAACGTATCACGACTGAACGTGGATCCGGGGGCATGTGGTAACGCGGCTTCTCTCCTGAATTTTGAGACCCCAGGTTCAGCCGCCCAGGAACAGCCGCCCCACGTCCGGGTCGTCTAGCAGAGTGTCGCCGGGGCCGGCCTTGGCCACGTAGCCGTCCACCAGCACATAACCGATATCGGCGAACTCCAGGCCCTTCTTGGCGTTCTGCTCGACCATGATGATGGTCTTGCCCTCGTCGCGCTGAAGGCTGTTGAGAATCTCGAACACCATGTCGATGAACCGCGGCTCGAGGCCGATGGAGGGCTCGTCAACCAGCAGTACCTCCGGGTCCATGACCAGGGCGCGGGAAATCTCGAGTAGGCGGCGTTCACCGCCGGACAGCACCCCGGCCCGCTGGTGGCGGCGCTCGGCGAGGCGGGGATAGCGCTCCAGCACCTGCTCGGCGGCGGCCTTCGCGGCGGCCGGGTCGGCCATCAGATAGGCCCCCATCCACAGATTTTCCTCGACCGTCATGTCGGGAAACACCGAGTTGTCCTGGAGGATATAGGCGATGCCACGTTCGAGCTTGTGGTTCGAGCCAAGCCGGGTGACGTCGTCGCCAGCCATGGAAATGACGCCGCCGGTGATGGTGGTGAAGCCATGGATGGAATGGAGCACCGTCGACTTGCCGGCGCCGTTGGGACCGATCAGACAGAGCGACTGACCGCGTCCGACCATGAGATCCATGCCATGAAGAATCTCCATCTTGCCGTAGCCGGCGACCAGACCATGGATTGTCAGCAAGGGGTCGTCGCCGGCCAGGGCTCCGAGCTCCGAGCGGGTTGGGCCCTGTTCGGCAAAGCGCCGAGCCTCGCGGGCGACATCCTCCACGGAGATAATGGAATCGACCGAGCCCAGGCCGTGCGGTTTGCCATGACTTTGTGGTCCATTGGCCATCAGCCGGCCCCCAAATAGGCGTCGAGTACCCGCTGGTCGCCGCGAATCTCATCGGGAGTACCGGCGGCCAGCAGTTCGCCGTGGGCCAGGCAGTAAATATGCTCCGCCAGGTTCATGATGACCCGCATGTTGTGCTCGATAACCAGCAGCGTGATGTCGAGGTCTGCGTTGGCCCGTTTGAGCCGGTCGATGATGCCGTTGATCAGGGTCGGGTTGATACCTGCCGTGGGTTCGTCGAGCAGCAACAACTTGGGTTCGGCCATGAGCGCCATGGCGAACTCCAGCAGCTTCTGTTGGCCGAAGGACAGCTCGCCGGCGCGCAGGAAACGCTTGGCTTGGAGGCCGACGAACTCGAGCAGAACTTCGGCCCGGTCATGGGTCTCGGGGCTCGGGCGGACGAACATGGCGGCCAGGGAGATGCCGCTCTCGCGGGTACTGATGGCCATGTTTTCCAGGCAGTTCATGGCTCCGTAGATACGGGTTTGCTGGAAGGTGCGTAACAGGCCGAGCCGGGCGATGGCCGGCACCCTCAGAGAGGTGATCTCGCGGCCCTCGAAGCGGATCGAACCACCGTCTATGGGGTGGTAGCCGACAATGGAGTTGAACAGGGTGGTCTTGCCCGAGCCGTTTGGGCCGATCAGGCCGACGATCTTGCCCTGCGGCACGGTCAGGCTGACGCCGCTGTTGGCGACCACACCGCCGAAGGACTTGGAAACGCCATCGACCTGGAGGATATCGCTCATGACTCCGATCCTCCCGCGGTTTCGTCGACGGTTTCGCCAAATCGGGCGGGCCAGCGCTCGCGCAGCCAGCCCAGGATGCCCATGGGGAAGAACACCACGATGACCACGATCAACACGCCCATGGCGACTCGCTGCCAGCCGAACATGGTGCTCCAGAAGAACTCCTGGGTGATGTGGAACACCATGGCGCCAACCACCGGCCCCCACATGGTACCCTTGCCGCCGAGGATCACCATGAGCACCATCCAGACCCCGAAGGTGGCGCCGGGGAAGGCCACGTCGAGCGGGTCGATGAAGATATTGAGATGGCCGAAGGCGCCGCCGGCGAAGGACAGGAAGAAGGCCGATATGGCCCAGGCGAAAGTCTTGTAGCGGGTGGTCGGCAGGCCCATGGCCTCGGCCTTGTCCTCGTCGTCGCGGATGGCGTTGATGGCGAGGCCGAAGCGGGTCGAATAGAGCCAGCGCAGGGCCAGGAAGGTGATGGTCGCCAGGGCGAAATAGAAATAGGCGAAGAACAGTCCCTTCGACCCCAGAGCATCGGGGAACAGTGGCGCCGCCATGCCCGAGCCGGCGCCGATATATTCGATACCGCCCGCCGCCTCGCCCACGGCGACGCCGAGGCCCAGGGTGCAGATGGCGAAGTAATGGCCGCGCAGGCTGAGGACGCCGAGCCCGAGGAACAGCGCCGCGGCGACGCATAGCACGGCGCCGACCGCCATCCCAAGCGCCAGGCCGCCGACGTATTGGGCGGAAGTCAGGCGAACTTGGGCGGCGTCGGCGACAACCTCAAATTGGCCGACGTCGAAATAAAGCTCGTGCTGGACCATGGCGGCGGCGTACATGCCGATGCCGAAAAACACGATATTGCCGAACGAGTTGTAGCCCATGCGGCCGCCGATCACGTCCCAGGTCAGGGCGAAGGTCACCATCATCCAGAGAAAAGCAATCTGCCCCTGAAAGGCGGGCGCTATTACCGGCAGCGCCAGCCCGGCCACGGCAAGGCCGCCGTATACGATGATGTTGCGCGCGGTGGGGTTCATTTCAAATACCGCCGTTGACGGGCCAGCAATGTGCTGCGGCCGACCAGGATGACCACCAGCAGGCCGAACACGAAGGCGATCTGGAATTCCGTGCCGAGGATGAATCCGGCAAAGTTTTCGGCGGCCCCGAGGCCGATACCGGCGGCGATGACACCGGCCAGGTTGCCGAGGCCGGCGACCACAACGATCATGAACGAGCGAATGGTGAAGATCAGGCCGAGATAGGGCTCAATCACCCAGACCATGGCGACCAGGGCGCCGGCGGCGCCGCAGAGCGCGGCATTGATGGCGAAGGTGGCGGCGTAGACCTTCTCGGTATCAATCCCGACGGTGCGCGCCGCCCGCGGGTTCTGGGCGGTGGCGCGGATCGCCTGGCCGAGGCGCGAGCGCTTGAGGAAAGTTACCAGCACGATGGCTACGGCCAACGCCACCAGCGCCGCCACCAGCTTGATATGATCGACCGTGACGATGCCGTCAAAGAACGCCCAGTTGCCCATGCTATGACGGGCCCGGCGGATATCGGCGCCGAATATCTGGTTCATGAGTTGTTGCAACAGGATGCTGACGCCGAAGGTGGCCAGCAGCGAGACGAAGATGTCCTTGGAAACCACCCGGCGGATGACCGTGTGATAGATCGCAAATCCGACGCCATAGAGCACCACTGGTGCCGCGATGATGCCGAACAGCGGATGCAGGCCGGCGTCGGCCAGTAGCACCGTGATGAAGCCGCCAAGGACAATGAACTCGCCCTGGGCGATGTTGATAATGTTCATCACCCCCCAGACCAGAGCCATGCCATAGGCGCAGAGCGCAAAAATGGCGCCGGCCAGCACACCGTTGACCAACAACTGTACCACCAGGGGCGGCACCATGATCATCAAGTCAATATTGGCCAGAATTGTATCGATGACGGCGCTCCCAAACCTCGTTGGGCGAATAGCGTACGGCCCCGCCGCCGGTGGGGCGAAGCGGGGCCGTCCTTATTAGCCGGAACTAGTAATCAACGTGACGCGGAAACGCCAACTTACTGTCGGCCCAGGCCAACGGTGCCACAAGCCTGTATTCACCGCCCTGGATCTGCCGCAGAACCATGGGCTTGGCGATGTTCTGGCCGGTCGGAGCGAACTTCACGTTGCCGTAAAAGGTCTGCATATCAGTCGCTGCCAGGGCATCGCGAATAGCCTCGGTGTCGAGCGAGCCGGCCCGGGCGATAGCGTCCGCATAGACCAGTACGGCGGCGCTGGATTCGGCCGCCTGATAGGGCGGTACGTAGCTGTAGGTGTCCTCGAAGGTCTTGGCGTACTCGGCCGCGGTGCCGAGCCAGGCGTCCTGGTAGGCCAGCTTCTCCGACCATTGGGCGGCGCACAGGATGCCCTCGCCGGCGTTGCCGAATTCCTCGGCGTTGGTGACCTTTGCGGACTCGCAATGGGTCATGGCGACCATGGGTACATTGAGATGCTGCTCGCGCATCTGACGCACGAACAGGGCGCCGCCGACGGTGTGGGCCGAGACCGCGAGGATATCGGGCTTCAGCGCCTTGACCTTGGTCAGGAAGGTGGTCATGTCGCTGACTTCCTTGGGCAGCTTTTCGTCGACCACCACGGTCATGTTGTAGCGCGCCGCGTCCTCCAGCACCCCGGCGCGAATGTCGAGGGCGAAGGGCTCGTTGCGCACGCCGATAGCGACCTTCAGGCTCGACGGGTCGCGGCCTTCCATCTTGGCCTGCTCGGCGGCCAGATCGATGGCTGATTTAAGATACTGCTCCGACGTGGACAGCACCGCGAACAGGTAACGGTAGCCCTGGTTGAACAGCGAGCGCGAGGCGCCGTTGGCCTCGACCATGGGGATTTTGTATTTCTCGGCGACCGGCGCCATGGCCTTGGTCATGCCCGAGCTGTAGGGTCCCAGCATAAGCTTGACGCCGTCCTGCTGGATCAGGCGCTCGACCAGCTGAGTACCGCGGGCAGCCGTTGATTCATCGTCATAATACTTGATCTTGAGTATGTAGGACGTGCCGCCCACATTGACGCCGCCTATGGAATTGACCCGCTCGACCGCCAGGTCGTAGCCGTTCTTGGTGTGCTTGCCATTGACCGCATAGCGGCCGGTAAACGACACCGCGGCGCCGATGGTGATAACGTTGTCGGCCGCCAGGACCGGTGTCGCCGGGGTCGCGCCATAGGCCACCAGACCGGCGGCGAGGCCCAAAAAAGCTGATTGCAACAGTCTCATAATATCCTCCCAAGGTTTTTGATTGCACAAACCATAGCCCAAATTGACCCTTCCGGTCACCTTGGTAATTGTGCCGCCAGGCTATAGGCTGACAAGGGCTCGCGGAGGATTTGGCCATGGCACGAATGGTTGCCGCTGTTATCGTCATGATTCAGGTTGGTCCGGTCAGCGCCGCCGCCGGAGCGGCGCAGCTCGCGCCGCGCACCGTGCTCGGCGGCAAGGTCACCCTGTTACTACCGGTGACCTTCGAGGTCATGGGCGAGGAGATGATGCGCTTCAAATATCCCACCGAGCGGCGGCCCACCCTGGTCTTCACCAACCCCGACGGCAGCGTCAACGTGGCCTTCAACCACACCGACTACGCGATTAGACCAGACGAAATTCCGGCGGTTCTCGACGCCACGGTGAGGATGATCCGAAATCTCTATCCGTCGGCCCAATGGTATCGCAGCGAGCTGCTTTAAATCAGCGGCCGCGACTTCTTCCTGCTCGACCTGCGCACCCCCGCCTTCGACACCGAAGTCCACAACCTGCTGACCGGCACGTCGCTCCACGGGCGCCTGCTGCTCGTCACCTTCAACGTCACCCGCGAGCTCGAAGACGCCTGGCTGGCGACCGGCGAGACCATCATCCACTCAGTCAGGTTTGGTGACTAGTTGCTCGCGAAACGGCCGATACGGAAGGCCTCGATGGGGGTTGGGGTTTGGCCGCTGGTCAGCAACTCGCCGAGGATGTCGCCCATGACCGGGCCGAGCTGGAAGCCGTGGCCGGAGAAGCCGAAGGCGTGCCACAGGCCGGCGGTGGTCTGGCTCGGGCCGATGACCGGCAGGGCGTCGGGCATTTCACCTTCAATGCCGGTCCACACCCGGATGATCTGCAGGTTGGCCAATCGCGGGATCAGGGATGCCGCCAGGGCGCCTGCCGCCAGGGTATGCTCGGGCAACACGTAGGCCCGGCTGGCCACCGTGTCGGCAATGCCGGCGCCGCCGCCGAAGACCACGTTGCCGCGCGCCACCTGGCGCAGATAGATGCCGGTGTCGCACATGCCGAGCGCCGGCTCGATGAAGTGGCGGGTCGGTTCGGTCACCACCATTTGCGGCGCGATAGCGGCTAGCGGCACGGTCTCGCCGAAGGCCGCCGCCACGCTGGCGCCCCAGGCGCCGGCGCAGTTGAGCATCTGGCGGGCGCGGACCACCTGACCGCCCGCGGTGGTAAGCTCGAAGCCCCGGCCATCGTGAGCTTGGCCGTCATGGGCGAAGCCGGTGACCTCAGTGTCCTCTCGGATGTCGGCGCCGGCGGCGCGCGCCGCGCGGGCGAAGGCCGGACCGACCAGTCGCGGGTTGGCCTGCCCGTCCTTGGGGCACAGGGAGGCGCCGGCAACCGCATCGGACAGCCAGGGGAAGCGGCGCCGGGTCTGGTCGCCGTCAAGCACGTCGAGATTGAGGCCGTAGTCCCGCGCCGCTACGGCGTAGGCCGCCAATTCCTCGCAGTCCGCATCATCGCGGGCCAGTTTGAGGTGGCCGCTGGCGACAAACTCGCAATCCGTGCCGATGATCGACGCCAGGCGCGGCCAGATTTCGCGCGATCGCCGAGCCAGGGGTAGTTCGGGCAGCAGCCGGCCCTGTTGACGCACACCGCCAAAGTTGACACCGCTGGCCTGGGCCCCGGCCATGCCCTTCTCCAGCATCACCACGGGTACATCACGCTGAGCCAGATAGAGCGCCGTGGCACAGCCGGCGATGCCGCCGCCAACGATGGCGACTTCAGTGTCGATGGTCATGGCTTGGCCCCTAGGCTCAGGGGCACCGGCTTGGCCGGCGCCGCGCCGCGTAGGCGTTCGACCTGGTCGATCGGGGTATGGAGCGCGGCGGCCAGAACCTCGGCTGCCGCCGCGCCGCACATGCGGCCCTGACAGCGCCCCATGGCAACGCGGGTCAGGGCCTTGGCGCGGTTCAATTCGTTGGCTCCCAGGTCGTTGGCGGCATGGCGTAACTTACCGGCCCGGATCGCCTCGCAGCGGCACAGGATGGTGTCGTCGGCCATGGTCGCGGCCAGGTCCGCCGGATAAGCGAAGGCGCCGTCGAGAGCGGCGGCGAACCGCCGGGCGGCGGCGAGTTGGCGGCGGTGCCCGGCAACCCTTGTCATGGGCACGCTGCGACCGAGATCAGCAAGCACGGCGAAGGACGCCAGGGCGCCCCGGGCCTCGGCGGCGTTGGCGCCGGCGATGCCCATGCCGTCGCCGGCCAGGTAAACCCGGGCCACGGCGGTGCGGCCGTCGTCGTCGGTCTCGGGCAGCCATTGGCGCGATGGTTCATGGAAGGCGAAGCGGCAGCCGGCGATATCGGCCAGCCGGGTCTCGGGGGTCAGGCCGTAGCCGGTGGCGATGGCGTCACAGGCGACCCGCTGTTCGCGGCCGGCGCCGTCGCGGTAGCGCAGGGCTTCGACCCGGCCGTCGCCCTCGGCTTCCAGAGGAACCGCGCCGTGGCTCAGCGGCACCCTCCGGGTGCGCAGGCTGGCGGTGTAGTAGAGGCCCTTGGCCAGGGTCGTCGGGTCCTTGGCGAGGGTGCCCAAAGCGCCCAATTCCTCGCCCAGGGTAGCGCTGTCGATGACGGCTGCCACCTCGGTCCCGGCCTTGGCGTATTGCCAGGCGACCAGGGTCAGCAGCGGCCCGGTGCCGACAAAGGCAACCCGGCGGCCGATCGCGCAACCCTGATATTTGAGCGCCACCTGAGTGCCGCCCAGGGTAAAGACGCCGGGAGTGGTCCAGCCGGGGAACGGCGCCACGCGATCGTGAGCGCCGGTTGCGATGATGATAGCGTCGAACGGAATTTCGCCATGCGCCCCGTCTTGCGCCGTATGAGCAACGCCGTCGCGAATGTTCCACACCAGGGTCTCGGGGCGATAGTCCATGTGGTTCTGGAGGCTCGCGAAGGTCTGATGAAGCCGTTGTGCCCGCCCGGCCTCGAAGCCGTAGAGCGCTTTGCCGGGCCGCGTGAACCCGTCCGGTGGCTGGCGATAGATCTGGCCGCCGCTGCGCGGGCTTTCGTCGACGACCACCGGGCTTATACCACCGGCCACGAGAGCCTCGGCGGCGCGTACCCCGGCCGGGCCGGCGCCAATCACCAGAACCTGGGGCTCACTCACAGGTCGTTGCCCGTGTGGATGGTCATGCCGTCGGCCACAAGAGTAGTACAGGCCCGCACCCGCCGGCCGTCACCGAGGTTGACCCAACAGTCCTGGCACGCGCCCATGAGGCAGAACCCGGCGAGCGGGCCGTCACCGAATTCCGATTGCCGCAGATGGCGCCCGTGGGTCAGCAGAGCGGTCGCCAGGGTGTCGCCGTCTAGCGCCGTCAGCGCCACACCATCAACAGTGATGGCGACAGTACGCCGGTCGATCTCGGCAACGCGAATAAACAGCCCGTCGGGCGTCCCGGCCATGGCCTTGGCTCCCTCACATAACACTTGGCGTCATGTGTAGACCATCGGCGGCGTCGGCGCAGCCCCCGGTTCAATTTGCCGGCAGCACCTCGACCTTGACGACTGACGAGACGATCTGGGCCAGGGCCGCCTTTTGCTCCTCGTAGGTCTCCATGCGCTTGTCGCGCTCAAGTTCGTTGACGTGGCGGCGTTCGGTCATCCACAGGTGCTGGACGCGCTTGAGGTAGGGTAGGCCGAATTTCCGGGTCGATGAGTGATAGGTGGCGATGGTCCGGCTCCACGAGCGATGGGTATCCTGGAGTTGGCGGAGGAACGTGCCGGCGTAGGCGGCATTGGCCATGGGGTCGAAAGCCTGGTCGAGGCTGGTGAAAGCGTCCGGGTGATAACCCAGGTTGATCTGCATGCAGCCGACGTCAATGTTGGTGACGCCCTGGGTCTGCATGTCCTCGACCACGGCGATGACTTCGGCCTTGGTGGCGAGACAACGGGCGTCGTCGCCGGACGTCACGGTCCAGGGCCAGGCATAACTTGCCTTGCGGGCGGCATCCCAGCGACCGGTTTCGGCCAGGAAAATGGCGCCAAGTATGAGTGTCGGCAGGCTCTGGTCGACCTCGGTGGCGGCGGTCGCCTGAGCGCAGATGGCCGCTTCGGTTTCGCTCGGCGTTGCCGCGGCCGTACTGAATCCCGCGGAAACGCTGACAAACAGCGCCAAAAAGCCCAAGATAACGGGGCGCGTCCAGCGCCCGATTTTGCCGTGTCCCTGCATCGCCGAAGCTCGTCCATGACAGTTTACTCTTGCCAGATAACCGCAATAACCATGCCAAAGTATGAACGCCCAGGGGCTAAATGCGATCAGGCGGCGCGGGGTCGCCGTGGCCCAGGTCGCGCTGCATGAAGACGCTGCCGAGCCAGCGGCCGTGTTTGTAGCCCACGGAACGCAGCAGCCCGGCTTGGCGAAAGCCGACGGCCTCGTACAGTTTGATCGACGCGGTGTTGTCGCTGTCGCCGATGACGCCGATTATCCGGCGATAGCCGGGTCCCGCGCAGCGCTCGACCAGTACGCCCAGAAGGGCCCGGCCGGCGCCCTGGCCCAGCGCCTCTGGAGCTATGTAAACCGTGGTCTCCAGGGAGTTTGCGGTAGGCCGGGCGGAAGCGATAACGCGTTGCGCAGGAAAAGCCCGCCACGGCGCCGTCAAGTTAGGCCACCAGGTAAGGCAGGCCGGCGGCGAGAACTTCGTCGCGCCGCCGGGTCATCTCCTCGACATCCGGCGCGGCATCCTCGAACGAGGCGACGCCATGGATCACATGATGGCCGTAGATGGTCTGAATTGCCGGAATGTCGGCGGGGGTCGGGTCGCGGACGAGAGGCGACGGATCGGCGATCATTCGGCCGCCAGGGGGAGGCTCAGCGCCGCCGGGTCGATGGTTCCCAGGGCCCTGATGACCCTTGCCATGTGAGTCGCCATGACGCCGAGACCCTGGCGCCGCTCGAACCGGATCTCGTCCATGTAAAGCGCCCGGTTGATCTCGATCTGCAGGGCGTGAATACCGTTATCGGGGGCGCCGTAATGGCCGGTGGTGAAGCCGCCGGCATAGGGTGCGTTGTGGCGGACATTGAGCCCAAGGCCGCGCAGCACCCGGGTCGCCATGGCGGTGATGGCCGGATGGCAAGATTGGCCATGACGGTCGCCGAGGACGATATCAATAGGTCCCGACTCCAGGCTGTTGTCCAGGGGCCCGCCGCTCGAGGGCATGGAATGACAGTCGAGCAGAATGGCGCCGCCGAAGCGTGCCACCGTGTCGTCGATCAGTCGGCTGAGAACCGCATGATAAGGCCGGTAATAGCCATTGATGCGCGCCTCGGCCTCGGCGAAACTGAGCTTGCGGCCGTAGATCGGGACGCCGTTGGCGACGATGCGGGCAATGGTGCCGAGGCCCGAAAGCACCCGTCGCGAGTTGGTGTTGACGTAATCGGGCAGGGTGTCGCTGTACATCGCCGCGTCGAGTTCATAGGGCTCGCGATTGGCGTCGACAAAGGCCCGGGGAAACAGCGCCCGTAACAGCGGCGCTCCGTTTATCGGCGCACTGGCGAACATTTCGTCGACAAAACTGTCTTCGGAACGGCGTAAAGAGCGCGGGTCGAGTCGCGTCTGATTGATGAATTCGAGGCTGTAGTCGCGGCCGCTATGGGGCGACGCAATGACCACGGAAATGGTCTGTTCCGATGGGCGTAAGACCTCGAAACCATTTAAGTTTTTATCGATGCTACCGGCTTTGTCGAGGCCGCCGCGGGGATTGGAACGGGTCATTTTGATTCGCCTTCCCCGTTGGATTTAGACTAGTTTCCATTGTCTGTCACCATGTCGTGTCCCCATTGTAAAGCCCCCATTCTATGTACCACTTTCTAATAGAGTCTCAGGCACTGGCGGTCGCATATTCAGGGCTTGATGGGGACGAATGTGATTGTACTGTT
>CAZYDR010000053.1:0-24934 GCA_964645285.1 uncultured Alphaproteobacteria bacterium | reverse complement strand
ATGAGTAGCCAGGCGATGTGGCGGTCGATCTGGGTGCGGATTTGAGCCATGGTCGAGGTCTCCCTTGTATTACTGGATGTGATGAAATTCAGGAGCGGGTCTTGCCCGCGTCGCGGTCCCAGGTGGTCGCTGTCAGGCCCTGCTCGCGCAAGTCGGCCTTCTGGATCTTGCCGGTGGGGGTTTTGACCAGTTCGTCGGTGGTGTCGATATAGCGCGGAACCATGAAGCGCGGCATGTGCGGCTCGAGGAAGGCGATCATCTCGGCCGGATCGAAAGTGGCGCCGTCCTTCAGTACGACGGTCGCCATGACGTCTTCTTCGGTATATTCGGAGGCCACTCCGAAGACGGCGCATTCCATCACCGCGTCATGGGCGTTGACCTGATTTTCGACTTCCATGGAGGAAATGTTCTCGCCGCGCCGGCGGATGCAATCGGTGACCCGGTCGGCGAAGTAGTACCAACCATCCTTGTCCTGATACATGGCGTCGCCGGAGTGGAGCCATAGATTGCGCCACGCGTGTTCAGTCATCTCCGGGCGCCGCCAGTAGCCGACCATGACCAGCCATGGTTCACGAGGCCGGACCACCAGTTCGCCGACCGTACCGACGGGGACGTCCTCGTCATCCTCATCGACGATGCGAAGCTCGAAGAGCTCGTCCCGGGCGACGCCACAGGTCTCCCAGTTGGGATTGTCGTAACCGCAGGTTACCGGGACGCTGACTTCGGTCGAGCCGTAGGTAGTGTTGACGGCAACGTCAAAGCGCCTCGCGAAGTCGCCGGCCTCCGGGAACATGGGCACGATCAGGGCCTTATGCAGGGGGTTGTCGGCGTCATCGGGGCGCTCGTCCTGGCGATAGAGAAAGGTCGCCATGGCGCCCAGCAGGAAGGTGGCGGTGGCGTTGTGCTGCTTCACGTCCTCCCAGAAACTATCGATGCTGAAGCGGTCTGGCAGTACCGCCGTGCAACCGGCGATCATGGTGCCGTAGACCATAGCCCATTGTCCGGCGATGTGGAACAGGGGCAGAGGGGCGTAGGAAATATCGTCGGGTTTGAGGGCGCTAAGCTGGACGTTGGCGGCGGCGTAATTATAGGCATGGGCGTGGGTAATCATCACCCCTTTCGACGGCCCGGTGGTGCCCGAGGTGTACATCACCGCGATGAGATCGAGGTAGCGCGGACCGTCTTCCACGGGCGCCTCAACGGCGGATTCCACCGAGTTCCAATCAACGATCTCGAAATGCTCGCCCGCATTGCCGCTGTCGCCCATGACGATCAGCCGCTTGACGGTCTCAAGCCGGGACGCGACTTCCACAAGCCGGTCAACGAACGACTCATGGACGATCATGGTCGTGGCCCCGGAATCGTTGACCACATGAACAAAGATATCGCCGCGATAGGCGGCGTTGACCGGCACTTGAAGGGCGCCGAGCTTGGCCAGACCGCACCACAAAGTAATGAATTCAACGATGTTTGGCAGCATGACCAATACGGTCTCGCCGGCCGCGATGCCGAGATCAGCCAGGCCATGGGCGAGGCGGTTCGAGGCACGCTCCATATCGCCGTAACTATGGCTGCCGTGATCGGTGACGATAAACGGCTTGTCGCCATGGCGCGCGGCCCGGCTGGCCAGCACCTGGGCGACGGTCTGTTCGGCTCTCGGATCAGGCACCGGCATCATTACTCTCCCCCAGCAAGTGAGGTGATGTTAGCGACATCGTTTGAGCAATCAACCCCGCATGCGTTCGCCCTTGGGGTCGACCAGGGGTTCGGCGAGGAGCCGGGCAGGGCGTTTGTCGCCGAGGATTTCGATGGTGAAGTTATCGCCGGGCACGGCGGCGTCCGAGTTGATGTAGGCCAGGGCCAGACTTTCACCGACCGTGTGGCCGAACATGGCCGAGGATACCTGGCCGACGATAACCCCGTCGTGGGCTACAGGCTCGCCGCCGGTGGCGTCGGCCGCATCGGGGTCGATGACGAAATAACTCAGGCGGTACGCCGGCAACTCGTTGCTCATGCGCAGGGCCGCGTCGCGGCCGACGAAATCGTCCTTCTGGAAACGCACGAAGCGGTCGAGGCCGTTTTCGAACGGGGTGTATTCGGGACCGTACTCCGGCCCCCAACTGCCGTAACCCTTCTCGATGCGCAGCGAGCTCAGGGCGCGGCCGCCGATGAGCACCAGACCGAGGGGCTCGCCGGCCGCCCGGATAGCGTCGAACACCGCCACCTGGTGTTCCTCGGGCAGATACATCTCAAAGCCCAACTCACCGGTGAACGAGATGCGTATGACCCGCGCCGTGACCGGGCCGATGGTCATGTCGCGTGAGCGCAGGAACGGGAAGGCGTCGTTGGAGACATCTTCGCCGGTCAGTGCGGCCAGCAGATCGCGGGCGCGGGGACCGCTGATGGAGAAGCCGCACAGGGCGTCGCTGCGACTTTCCACGGTGACGCCGTCGGCCGGCAGATAGCGGTCGAACCAACGGCGGTGATAGCGCTCGGCGACCCCTGAGCCGACCATGAGGAAACGCTCGCCGTCGAGGCGGGTGACCGTGAAGTCACCGACAAGATGGCCGCTGTCGTTGAGCATGGGGCTCAACACCATGCGGCCGGGCTCCGTGGGCATGCGGTTAGCCAACACGCGGTTGAGCCATGCTTCCGCGCCGGGCCCGGATATCTCGTGCTTGGCGTAGTGGGAGGTATCGAGCAGGCCGACCCGCTTCCGCAGCGCCCGGCACTCATTGCCCACATGCTCGAACCAGTTTGTACGGCGGAACGACGGCTGGTCTTCGGCGGTGACGCTCTCGGGCGCGAACCACAGGGGTACCTCCCAACCGTACGAGGCCCCAAATACAGCGCCCAAGGCTTTGTGGTGTTCGTAGAGCCGGCGGGTCTTGGCGGGCCGCCCGGCAGGCCGTTCCTCGTAGGGAAAGTGGATGCGGAAGCGGGTCGAATAGTTTTCATAGGTCCGCGCCAGGCAGTAATCCCGGGTCGAATAGTCGGTGCCGAAGCGGGCCACGTCGATGGCCGTGATGTCGAGACTGGGTTCGCCTTCGATAATCCATTCGGCGAGTTGCCAGCCGATGCCGCCGGCGGTGCTGAAGCCGTTCATGACACCGGCAGCCATATAGTAGTTGTCGAGCCCCGGCATGGGGCCGACCAGGGGCAGCACGTCGGGCGACCAGATCATCGGCCCATTGACCACCCGCTTAATGCCGGCGGTGGCGAGGGCGGGCACCCGGGCCATGGCGGCGGCCATGTTCTCCTCGATGCGCTCCAGGTCGTCGGGTAGCAGCTCAAGGCCGAAATCCAGCGGCGTGCCGTCCACCGCCCAGTGGCGGCCGTCGGCCTCGTAGGCGCCAACCAGCAGGCCCTTGCCCTCCTGGCGCATATAGTGCTCGCGGTCGTTGTCGTGGAGCAGCGGGACTTCGTGATCGAGACCGACTAACTCAGGAATGTCTTCGGTGACGAAGTACTGGTGTTCCATGGGCATGAGCGGCAGGAAAGCACCTGCCAAAGCCGCCACCTCGCGGCCCCACAGGCCGGCGGCGTTGACCACCACATCGGCTTCGATGTCGCCGTTGGGGGTGACCACCCGCCAGCGTCCGTCGGAAAGCGCAATGGTCTCGAGCACCGGAGTAAAACGGTGAACCTCGGCGCCGCCCATTTGAGCGCCTTTGGCATAAGCATTACAGACGCCGGCCGGGTCCACATGGCATTCGGTCGGTTCGAACCAAGCGCCAAGAACCCCGCTGGTGTCGATCAGCGGGTTGAGGCGGTTAACTTCGTCCAAGGAAATGATTTCGAAGTCGATTCCCAGATAGCGCGCCTTGGCATGCTGGATCTTGAGCTGGTCGAGGCGCTCGGGCGTCGAGGCCAGATAGATGCCACCGACCGGATGAATGCCGCAGGACTGGCCGGTCTCGGCTTCGATCTTGGGGAACTGGGTAATGGTGTAGTGATGGATCTTCGACATGGTGGTCAAAGCGTGCAGCACATGATTGCCGGCGGCGGCGTGCCAGGTCGAGCCGGCGGTCAGTTCCGAGCGTTCCAGCAGCATGACATCGGACCAGCCGAGCTTGGTCAGGTGGTAGAGAATACTGCAACCGGTAATGCCGCCGCCGATGACGACTGCCTGCGCGTGGGATTTCATGATGCTGGACCTGCTGGAAAAAATCTCTCGATTCATAGCCCAATTCAGCGTCGCCGCCAAACCCCGTTTGTGCCTATTTCACGCTATTTTCGGCAAGGCGGCCTTGCCCCTTTCACCGTGTCCATGACAGGCTCAGCCATGCCGATTGTCATTCCACCAGGAGCCCATCATGAATAGACCCGCGCCTCTTGAATTCGCCAAGCTGTTTGATCTTCGCGAGCAGGTGGCCATCGTCACCGGCTCGTCGCGGGGTATCGGCCGCGCCATCGCCGAGGGGCTGGCCGCTCATGGCGCCAGGGTGGTGGTCACCAGCCGTAAGCTCGACGGTTGTCAGGCGGTGGTCGACGACGTTGTCGCGGCGGGGGGCGAGGCCATGGCGGTGGCCTGCAATGTCAGTCATGAAGACCAACTCGAGGCCCTGGTTACCACGACCCTGGAAGTCTGGGGACGCGTTGACGTGCTGGTAAACAACGCGGCGGCCAATCCGCACTACGGACCTTTCCTCGATATTCCCGACGACATGTTCGACAAGACCATGCTGGTCAACGTGCGCAACGTCATGAAGCTGTGCCGTCTGGTGGTGCCTTCCATGCGCGAACAGGGCGGCGGCGCGATCATCGTGGTATCGTCCAACGGTGCCCTGGTCGGCAGCGACATGCTGGGGACTTATTGTCTGACCAAGGCGGCGGACGTGCAGATGGTGCGTAATCTGGCGGTGGCTCACGGCGGCGACGGCATTCGCGCCAACGCCATCCTGCCCGGTCTGGTCCGCACTCATTTCGCCCAGGCCCTGTGGGATGACCCCGAGGCCCTAGCCGTATCGGAGAACGCCACGCCGCTAGGCCGCATCGGCGAACCTGTCGATCTCGCCGGAATCGCGGTCTATCTCGCGGCGCCTGCCGGGCGTTGGACAACGGGCGAAAGCTTCGTGGTCGATGGCGGCTGGACTTCGTCCGGCGGCTAAGGCCATGAGCCAAGGCGTCTTCACCGACGACTTCAAGACATCCCCCTACTGGTGGGAGGAGGCGCCGCGTCCGGTTGTCGACGACGTCGCGTTGCCGGCCCGGACGGATGTCGCCGTCATCGGCTCGGGAGTCACCGGTCTCAGCGCGGCGCTGTCCCTGGCGCGTGCCGGGCGCGAAGTGACGGTTATTGAGTCCGGCAATATTGGCGAAGGCGCCAGCACGCGAAACGCCGGTTTCATCGGCTTCGAGATGCGCGGTGGCCTGCTTGGCATGAGCGCCCGTTATGGCGAGACCAAGGCGGTCGAGCTTATGGCCGAGACCAAGAGGGCATTCGATTTTCTCCTCACCATGATCGAGAGCGAGCAGATTTCCTGCCATCTCCACCACGGTGGGCGTCTCAGCCCCGCCTACCGGCCCAGCCACCTGGAATCGTTGGCCCGCGAGGCCGAAGCGCGCGAGCGTACCCTGGGCATGGAATTCGAGATCGTGCCGGCGTCGAAAATGCGCGACCACCTGGGCAGTGATGCTTACCATGGCGGCGGCTTCTATCCCGAATGCCGGTCGTTTCATCCCGGGCTCTTCATCAACGGCCTTGCCGAGCGGGTCGCCGCTGCTGGCGGGCGTCTGATGCCGGGAACGGTGGTCAGCGGGGTTACGAGAGACCGCGATGGCATGCGTATCGCCACGTCGCGCGGTGAACTCCGGGCCGACCAGGTGGTGGCGGCGACCAACGCCTATACGGGTAATGCCATCCCCTACCTTGCGCGCCGCGTTATTCCGCTGCGCTCCTACGCCGTGGTGACCGAAGAACTGCCGGCGGATGTGATACAGCGGGTCTTGCCCCATGACCGGACGGTCATCGATACCCGGCGCATCAGCAACTACATGCGGCGGACGCCGGACGGCCGGCGCATTCTGTTCGGCGGCGCCGGGGCCATTGTCGATACCAGCCCGGAAGGCCTGGCGCGGCGCCTGCAACGACTGATGGCCGCGCGGTTTCCCGATTTGCAAGACGCCGGCATCGCCTATAGCTGGTCGGGCCTCCTGGGGCCGAGTTTCGATCTGCTGCCACACATCGGCGAGATCGACGGCATCCATTTCGCTACCGGCTATTCCGGCGCGGCGCTTCCCCAGGGGGCCTTTCTCGGCGACAAGATCGCCAGCCGCATAACCGGGCAGGGCGACCAACCCACTGCTTTCGACGAATTTCCCCTGGAGACCCGGCCTTACTATTGGGGTCGGCCGTGGTTCCTGCCGGTGGTCATGGCGTGGTATCGATTACAGGATAAACTGGGGCGTTAAAACTCGCGCCCCTTGTTGGAGGATTGCCATGATAGCCGACTATCAACAGCCCGACGTCTGGGTCGGGCATATTGAAATGCAGACGGACCAGTTGGAGGCCTCGGAAGCCTTCATGATCGCCCTCGGCATGCGCGCCATATCAAAAAACCGACAATATTGCGATCCTGGAGCTTCGCGCGGCGACCCATCTGGTTCTTGTCAGGAAGGACAGTGTTGAACCGGGCGAGGCGTCGTTCGATCTGATGGTCGACGATCTGAACGCCTACCACGAGCGCCTGACTGACGCTGGCATCGCGCCATCCGACATCGAGGAAGGGCGCATCCATAATCGATTTATTGTTCGCGATCCTTCGGGCAACATCATCACCGTCAATTCGTCGCATTCTTCCGGCTTGACCGTCTAGCGCCATTATCGCCGCGATTTACTCCAACCTGCGGCCATGGCTTCAGCCTCGGTACAGAACCAACGCTCGCCGGTTTCCGTGTTGATTAGCGTGTTCTCATAGTCGCGCCCGCCGGGCATGTGAAAGGTGTGCTCGCCGGATTTGGCGATGTCGCCCTTGATGAGGCATCCGGCGGGCAATGGCGGCGGTGGCGCCAGGCGCTTACCCTGACGCCACTCCCAGGGCGTCACGAAATCGCCGCGCCACAATCCCAGCTCGGCAATCCGGGTCCGTCGTTCCTGGTCCTCGTAGTCCGCGGCGGCCAGGGCCCAATCGTTGAGCACCATCCATGCCGCTAAATTACGGCCTCGTACGAAACAGATGCCGTCGCCCTGGCAGGTCACCGTCGAAGCGCCAACAAAGTTTTCTAAGGCTTGGCTGGCCTTTATGCCACAGAGCCAAACCTCCAAGTCCACCAGGCAGTTTTGTTCATATTCCGGGGCATCGATGCCGTGAAGCTCGATGGACTGGCCGGTCACCACGATGGTGTCACCATCGACGACGGAAGTGGTTCCGGCGAGGGCGCCGTGGAGATCATTGCCAGGCAGACGAGGGCAAGTGTTCGAAGAGTGGTGATCCTGGGCCTCCTACCACACGGCCCGGCCGTCACACGGCACGGCGGAACGGGGTCACTGTGATGTTGCGCCAGACGTCGCCAGTGACGTAGGGGTCGACCTCCAGTCAGGCGTCGAGTTCGGCGCGGCTCTCGACCTCGACCACCGAGGCCGAGCCGATCATCTTGCCGTCATCGTCGAGCATGGCGCCGCCAAGAATGGTCGTGCCCGACGCGGCCCGCTTGCGCGCGCCTTCGAGATGGGCTTCTCGAACCGCCATGCGGCGGTCGAGAGCGCCGTCGTCGGTGCCGTCATGGGCGATGATGAGAAACTGCATGGTTTTACTCCTTGTTTGACGGCGTTGGCGTATGGAGGTCGCCGGCATCGTAGAGCGTCTTGGCCTCGCTGGCGGTTACCGGTACGCCGCCATGGGCGGTCATATAGTCGAGAATGGCCGCCAGCCGCTCGCGATAGGGCGCCTGGTCCATGGTGTAAGTGTGGCAGAGCAGCGAGACTACATGGGGCCGGCCATCCGTATCAGACCGTGCGGCGATGGTGTCCCACACTTTAGTCATGGCGTCGTAGGTCGAGAATTCGTTGACCAGATAGTGTTCGTTAAGCAGGCACCCGGTGTCCGACGGCGCACCGTCCCAGCCGAAGGGGATTTCGAACAGGGGGTCGGCCTCGTCGGGCGAGGCCGGTTGGTCGAGATCATTTTCCGACAGATAAAAAGCAGAGAGGGGCGCGTCCGCCCAATGGGCTTCCCTGGCCGGCCAGTTGATGCCTGGGGCACAAGTCAAATCCACTGAGATACCGACGCGCTTCAGAATGCTGACAATGCCGGTGGTAAGGCCATGATAGCCGCCCTTGTAGGCGGTGAATGTCAGGCCGTTATGGGTCATGCGCTGGACCCGGTCGGTGATGACCGCCGCCATGTAGGCGGTGTCGCTGTAGTGGACGCCGTCTTCGAGTTTACTGTCCGGCGTGCCGTAGAGGTCTTCTTCCGGGTGCAGCACCAGATCGGCGCCGTCCCCGGCGCAGTCCCGGAAAAATCCGAGGAACGGGTCGTCGAAGAAGCGGTCGCGATAGAGCGGTCACGTCATCACACATACCGCCGCTTTGCCGTTGGCATGGGCGCCGATCAAACCTTTCATGGTGTTGTACTCGGCCAGCACCGCATGGTCGTTGCGCGGGGTGTCGTCCGGATCCGGATCGGTGTCGATATTGACCAGGAAATAGGCGGCGGCTGTCACCGTTGCGGCACGCCGTAGAGGTAGCGGGTATTGACCTCGGACTCGTTGCCGTCCGGGTCAATCATGAAAAATGCCCGGCCCTCGTGGTCGTCGCGCTCGCCGTAGGGACCGCGGGTAAAGTGGCCGCTGCCGTCGAACTTGGCGACGATCTCGTCGAACACGTCCTCGGTGACCGTGAAGGCGAAATGCAGCGGTCCACCGCCCTGATGGCGACCGGTGTGATTCTCCAACTGCAGCACGATATGGCCACGGTCGGCCTGAAGATAGGTCCGCTCGGCGTCCCGCTTGTCGAGCGGAATGCCGAGGATGCCGTGATAGAAGTCGATGGCCTTCTCCATGTTCTTGACCTTGAGGAATATCTCCTCGATGCCGATGACGCCCATTGAATTTTCACTCTCAAATTAGCCGACGGTCAGGTCACATTAGCCCGGTTTGCTCCCTTGGAGTCACGTGGCCGAGGCCCTATTGTCGAATTTAATGTCGATCCAACGGAAACCTGCTTCCAACAGTCATGCAAACAGTTCGCCGCCTGATCGCCCCGACCTTCGCCGTCGCCTTGCTTGGCGCCTGCGCCAACGTGGACGTGGACAGGACCATGGCGAAATTTGACGAAGCGACCTACACCGACGACCTGTCCGAATGCCGCGGCGGCTCGGCCGTGGCGTTTGTGACCGAGGCAGTAGGAACGACCCTGGTCGGTTCCGCCTACGGCTTTATCAACGGGATCTACTACGGCGCCCTGGCGGGAGACACAGCCGAGGGCGCGCTGATCGGAACCATCGTTGGCGGCGCTGTGGGGCTGGGCGCGGGCGGCCACGACGCGGCGGTCGCCCACGACGAAGAACTGGTGGCGTGTCTCCGGGAGATGGGCTACGCGACCGATCCCCTATGAGGCGTCCGGATACGGTTGGCAAACGCTGAAGAGGATGGAGGCCGGGGTCGGAATCGAACCGACGATCAGGGATTTGCAGTCCCGTGCATTACCACTTTGCTACCCGGCCATCTCCATCGGCCCAAAACCATGCTCGATGTGGCCGTCGAACCTGGGTCAATCCCGGCGCCAGAGGCCCGGAGCAATGCGGCTATATAGGCCGCGCCCGGCGAGCCGGTCAAGCGGTGCGTAACGGAGATGCCGTGTTGGTTCAAAAGGGGCGCCACGAACATTGTCTTTGCGCGTATAGCCAAGTATAACTCGGGCCACCCAGCGCATTCCTACAACCGCAACGAAACACCGGTTTTGCATGATAGATTTTGCCGCCGCCCGCACCAATATGGTGACCAATCAGGTCCGCCCCAACAAGGTGACTGATGAGCGCGTCCTGGCCGCTTTGGCCGCAGTGCCGCGAGAGCACTTTGTACCCGAGGCCATGGCCGGCAACGCCTATGTCGATGACGATATCGCCGTGGCGTCCGGGCGTTACCTCATGGAGCCCATGGTGCTTGCCCGGCTTCTTCAGGCGGCGGCTATCGAGCCCGATGATGTGGTTCTCGATATCGGCTGCGCCACGGGCTATTCGGCGGCGGTATTGTGCCGTCTGGCGGCCACGGTGGTGGCGCTGGAGTGTGACGAGACCATGGCCGAGACGGCTATCGCCCTGCTGACCGGCCTCAAGGCCGACGGCTCGGCGGTGGTGTCCGGTGATCTTGCCGCTGGCTATGGGGATCAGGCACCGTACGATGTGATCGTCATCGAAGGCGCAGTTGAAACTGTACCGGAAGTTGTGATTGATCAGTTGGTAGAAGGCGGCCGTCTGGTCGCCGTGGTCACCGGTGGCGAGAGGGTCGGCAAGGCCATGTTAATCATGCGCAGTCAAGGTGTGGTGTTGCGTCGAGTTTTATTTGACGCGGCTATTCCGTCATTACCGGGCTTTGAGAGCGACCCGGTGTTTGTGTTTTAGACTGCACCAGAATTTGGCTGGCGTGAACAGAGGTTGTGACGTGATGAAAATGTTACGGGGAATAATAGGCGCGACCGGTGCCCTTGTGATGGCTGCCGTGGTGACCGGCGGCCCGTCTCAGGCGAATGCCGAGACTTTGGCCGAGGCCATGGCGGCGGCTTACGTCAGCAACCCCGTTCTGCTGTCCGAGCGCGCCGCCCTGCGGGCCAGTGACGAGCAGGTTCCCCAGGCGCTGTCCGGCTGGCGCCCGACGGTCACGGTTACCGGTGACCTCGGCAAGGCCGACGTGGAATCAGAAACCGCGTCCTTGAGCTCCGAGGAAGTCCTAACCCCGGCTTCCATCGCCCTGAATATTACCCAACCACTGTATAGTGGCGGTCGCACTGTGGCTCAGACCCGGCGTGCCGAGAACCTGGTGATGGCAGACCGCGAGCGCCTGATTGACGCCGAGCAGAACGTGCTGCTCCAGGTGGCGACGGCCTATATGGATGTCATGCGTGATCAGGCCGTACTCAAGTTGGCGAAGAACAACGAGGAGCGTCTGCGGCGTCAGCTTGAAGCGGCGCAGGATCGCTTCGATGTCGGCGAGGTCACCCGTACCGACAAGGCCCAGGCCGAAGCCCGGGTGGCCAATGCGGTGGCCGAGCGTGTCGGCGCCGGCGCCGAGTTGACCGCGGCTCGGGCGTCTTATCTCAATGTGGTTGGCGCGTTGCCCGGCCAACTACGTTCGCCGCCAACCCTGGTTCATCTTCCGACTACCGAGCGGCAGGCCCGCGAGATCGCGGTCGAGCACAACCCGACCATCCGTCGCGCCGTGTTTATCGAGCGCGCCGCCCGCGCCGATATCGCGGTTCAGTTCGGTGTTCTGCTGCCGCGCCTGGAATTGACTGCCGAAATGAGCCGAACCGAAGATGCCTCGTCGCGCAACAGTCTGACCACGCGTAACCAGATATTGGCGCAATTGACCGTGCCGCTGTATCAGTCAGGCTCGGAACATGCCCAGGTGCGAGCAACCCGCGAGGTCGCGTCGCAACGGCGCATCGAAATCGAAGAGGCCCGGCGCTCGGTGCTTGAGTCGACGACCCTGTGGTGGGAAACCCTGGTCACGGCGCGAGCGCAAATTGCCGCCTTCCGAGAGGCTGTGCGTGCCGCTGAAATCGCTCTCGACGGTGTGGTACAGGAAGCGGCGGTGGGTTCGCGCACCATCCTGGACGTGCTTGATGCCGAGCAGGAATTGTTTCTGGTGCGGGTCGATCTGGTGCGCGCCGAACACGACGACGTTGTCGCCAGCTATACTCTGGAGGCGGTAATCGGGCGCTTGACGGCAAGCCATCTGGGGCTGCCCGTGCAGGCCTATGATCCGACCAGCCATTATCTTGCGGTACGTGACTTGGTCTGGGGCGTCGGTAGCGACAATTAGGTAAATATTAAGACTAGCTAGCAATTGTTTATGGTTTGTCTTACTAACTGTACTGGCCCTTGCGCCCGATTGTACCGGGCGTGGCCTTCCTCGGAACGAGTGACGGACCTGTGATATGAGCGATAAGGACGCACAACAAGATCCTTCCATGGAGGAAATTCTCGCCTCCATTCGCCGAATTATTTCCGAAGATGAGGTGGCGGAAGGTGAGGACGCGGAGGGCGAACCGGCCGAGGCGGCCGAAAGCGGCGATGGCGATGGCGAATCCGAAGATGTTCTGGAGCTGACCCAAATGGTTCAAGAAGATGGCTCGACTGTCGATTTGACCGAGGAAGCGGCTGCCGAGCCGGAACCAGAGCCTGGGTCGGACGCGACCAAGGATGATGGAGCGCTGATTTCAGATGCCGTGTCCGTTACCTCTATCGACGCCATGGCGAAACTTGCCGATGCTGCCGAACCCGAGATCCTGGCCAGTGCCGGTCTGTCATTCAGGGGTTCCGTGAATACGGTTGAGGATCTGGTGGTTGAGATGATCCGCCCCATGCTGCGTGAATGGCTCGATAAAAATTTGCCGGCCACGGTGGAGCGCATCGTTCAGAAGGAAATCCGCAAATTGGTGCGCCAGGCTGAACCTGAGTAGGGTGCGTAAGGTTCTGTTCGACACGCGAAACCTCAATCTATAACACCATTATGAAAGACTGAAGGACGATGCTGGACAAGACCTACCGGCACGACGAGACGGAATCGCGGCACTACGACGCCTGGGAGAAGATCGGCGCCTTCGCCTGTGGCGGCCCGCGGGCCAATGCCGATCCCTACACTATCGTCATTCCGCCGCCTAATGTGACCGGCAGCCTGCACATGGGCCATGCCCTCAACAACACCATACAGGACATTCTGATCCGCTGGCAGCGCATGCGGGGCAGTGACGCCTTGTGGCAGCCCGGTACGGATCATGCGGGCATTGCCACGCAGATGGTGGTCGAACGCCAACTCGCCGAGGAGGGCAAGACCCGCCATGATCTCGGTCGCGAGGGCTTCATTGACCGGGTGTGGGCCTGGAAAGAGAAATCCGGTGGCACCATTACCAACCAGCTTCGGCGCCTTGGCGCCTCGGCCGACTGGTCGCGCGAGCGCTTCACCATGGATGACGGTTTGTCGTCGGCGGTGCGCAAGGTGTTCGTCGATCTCTACAAGCAGGGCCTGATCTACCGCGACAAGCGGCTGGTCAACTGGGACTGCAAACTGCACACGGCGATCTCCGATCTCGAGGTCGAGCAGCGCGAAGTAAACGGCAAGCTGTGGTACTTTAAGTATCCAGTGGAGGGCATTGGTAATAAATATATTACCGTCGCAACGACGAGACCGGAAACCATGCTTGGCGATACCGCGGTGGCGGTTCATCCCGAAGACGAACGCTATACGGATCTGGTTGGAAAATACTGCATTCAACCCTCCACCGAGCGCCGCCTGATCATCGTCGCCGACGACTATGCCGACCCGGAACAGGGCTCGGGCGCGGTGAAGATGACCCCGGCCCACGATTTCAATGATTTCGAGGTCGGCCGACGCCACGATCTCGAGATGATCAATATCCTCGACGGCGACGGCTCCATCAACGATGTGGCGCCGGAACGCTTTCAGGGCCTCGATCGTTACGATGCCCGCGACGCCATCGTCGCCGAGATGGAGGGCTGGGGCCTGCTGGAGAAGGTCGAGGACCAGCTTCATACGGTGCCGTACGGCGACCGTTCGGGCGTTGCGGTGGAGCCCTGGCTTACCGATCAATGGTACGCCGATGCGGCGACCCTGACCAAGCCGGCCATCGAGGCTGTCGAGCGGGGCAAGACCAAGTTCGTGCCCAAGCAGTGGGAAAACACCTATTTCGAGTGGATGCGCAACATCCAGCCCTGGTGTATTTCACGGCAACTGTGGTGGGGTCACCGGATCCCCGCGTGGTACGGCCCCGACGGCCATATCTTCGTCGAGCTGACCGAGGAAGAGGCGCTTGCCGCCGCCGCCGAGCACTACGGCAAGACCGTTGAACTGGAACGCGAGACGGACGTGCTGGATACCTGGTTTTCCTCGGGCCTGTGGCCGTTTTCGACCCTGGGCTGGCCCGAGCAGACTCTGGAGCTTGAGCGTTACTATCCCACCGACGTCCTGGTTACCGGATTCGACATCATCTTCTTCTGGGTCGCCCGAATGATGATGTTCGGCCTCCATTTCATGGACGAAGTACCGTTCCACACGGTCTACATCCACGCCCTGGTCCGCGACGACAAGGGCCAGAAAATGTCCAAGAGCAAGGGCAACATAATCGACCCCCTGGAGCTCCTTGATAAGTTCGGCAGTGATACCTTGCGCTTCACCCTGACCGCCATGGCCGCCCAGGGTCGAGACATCAAGCTGTCGGAAAGCCGCGTCGAGGGCTACCGCAACTTCATTACTAAGCTGTGGAATGCCGCCAGATTCTGCGACATGAACGGTTGCCATCGGGTCAACAATTTCGAGCCCTACAACTGCGCCGAGACCCTCAACCGCTGGATTGTCGGCGAGACCGCCAAGACCGGCCGGGCGGTTGATGCGGCGCTTGAAGGCTACCGCTTCAACGATGCCGCCAACGCCATCTATCAGTTCGTCTGGGGCACCTTCTGCGACTGGTATCTGGAGTTTTCCAAGCCGGCGCTCATGGGACCCGATGATCCGGCCAAGGATGAGGTGCGGGCGACGGCGGCCTGGGTGCTGGATCAGATTCTCATGCTGCTCCATCCCATCGCGCCTTTCGTCACCGAGGAGCTATGGTCCAAGCTTGAGCCCATGCCGACGACGCCGTTGATCGTCACCGCCTGGCCCAACTACCTGGAGACCGCGGTCGATGGCGAGGCGGATGCGGAGATCGGCTGGCTGGTGAACCTGATTTCGGCCCTGCGTTCGGTACGCTCCGAGCTTAATGTGCCGCCGTCAGCCAAGTTGTCGCTGCTTCATCAGGACGCCGGCGTCACCACCGTCGAACGGCTTGCCGCCCATGGCGAGCGGCTCGCCACCCTGGCCCGTATCGCAGACGTCGAGGCACTCGACGGACTGGCGCCCAAGGGCTCGGCCCGCATCGTCGTCGGCGAGGCGGAGTATATTCTGCCGTTGGCAGACGTTATCGATATCGACCAGGAAGCTGAGCGCCTGACCAAGCAGGCCGCTAAGCTCGACGGTGAGGTCGCCAAGATCGACGCCAAGCTGGGCAACGAGAAGTTCACCTCACGGGCGCCGGAGCACGTCATCGAAGAACAGCATGAGCGCCGCAATACGGCTATGGAGACCCGCGCCCGGGTCACCGCCGCGTTGGAGCAGCTCGCGGGTTAATACCGGTGAGCGCTCGATGTGACGCGAACCTCGCCCTTCGATAAGCTCAGGGTTACGTCCTCATGCTGAGCTTGTCGAAGCATTGGATCCGTTCCGAGATGTCTATCTTCAAGGGCTCACCGGTATAGTACCAACAAAGGGCTTCAGCCATGGATACGCCGACCGATCACGCCATTGATATGTCGCCTGACGAATTTCGCGCCCTCGGCCACAAGTTGGTGGACCGCATTGCCGACTTTCTTGGCGAGATACCGGATCGGCCGGCGGGTGCGTCTTGGACGCCGGAGTCCGTGCGCGCGTTGCTCGGTGGCGGCGGGCTGCCGGAAGAGGGCAGTGACGCTGACGTTTTGCTCGACCGCGCCACGGACATGATGTTCGAGAAATGGCGGCTCAACGGCCATCCCCGTTCGTGGGGCTATGTCATCGGCACGCCGGCGCCCATCGGCATGCTCGGTGACTTTCTTGCCGCTTCCATCAATCAAAACGTTCCGGCCTGGGGCTCGGCGCCCATCGCCACCGAGATCGAAGGCCAGGTCATTCGCTGGGTCGCCGAACTGCTGGGCTATCCCACCGATTGCGGCGGCCTACTGACCAGCGGCGGCAACATGGCCAATTTCGTCGGCTTCATGACCGCGCGCCGCACCCTGGCCGAGCGTCATGGCTGGGATGTGCGTGTCGACGGCGTGGCCGGAGGCAAACAGCTCTGCGCCTATACATCGGTGGAGACCCATACCTGGGGGCAGAAGGCGGCCGATCTGTCGGGCATCGGTACCGACGCCATCCGCTGGATCACCACCGACGACCACCAGCGCATGGACCTGGCGGTGCTTGAGGCGCGCATCGCCGAGGATCGCGCCGCCGGCCATATCCCGTTCATCGTTATCGGCAGCGCCGGCACGGTCAGCACTGGCGCCGTCGACCCGTTGCCGCGCCTGGCCGAAATCGCCGAGGCCGAAGGCATGTGGTTTTACGTCGATGGCGCCTATGGCGGCCTGTCCGCCGCCAGCGACGAGACGCCGGCGGAAATTCAGGGCCTGCGCCTGGCGGATTCCCTGGCGGTCGACGCCCATAAATGGATGTTCGCGCCGCTTGAGGCCGGCATTGCCCTAGTGCGCGACCGCAAGGCTCAGTTCAATACCTTCAGTTACCGCCCGCCGTATTACAATTTCAACAGCCAGTTCAACGACGAGCCGATCAACTATCATGAATACGGGCCGCAGAATTCGCGCCAGTTCCGCGCCCTCAAAGTATGGCTGGTGCTCAGTCAGCTTGGCCGCCGGGGCTATACGGAGATTCTCAGCCGCAACATCCGCCAGTCCCGCGAAATGTACCAGGCCATGGTCGCCGAGCCGGAGATCGAAGCCCATACCCAGAACCTCAGCATCGCCACCTTCCGCTTCGTGCCCGGCGATCTCACGCCGGACGGCGGCGGCCCGGTCGATGAGTATCTCGACCGCCTCAACGAAGATTTGGTCCTCAAAATTCAACAGGGCGGCGAGGCTTACATCTCCCAGGCTATCGTCCACGGACGCTTTCTGTTGCGCGCCTGTATCACCAATTTCCGCACCGCCTCGGCGGATGTCCGGGCACTGCCGGAAATCGTCCGGCGCATGGGTGTGGCGCTGGACAACGAAATGCGGCCCAAAGAGATGGGTTGAGTTGCGTTGAGTTGCGTTGACTTGAAGGTGGCCGGGTGCGGCTTCTGGCGTTAAATTTGCTATGGCCGTTTTTTGTGTTTCAGGAGTTCCGCCCATGACCGATGTTCCCAGCGTTGACCTGCCGCCCCGCAGGGTGTTGCTTGATGGCGGCATGGGGCGCGAGTTGCGCCATCGCGGCGTGGAAATCTCTGAGACCATCTGGTCGGCGAATGCCTTGCTCACGGCGCCCCACACGGTGAGTCATATCCATGAGGATTACATCGCCGCCGGGGCCGATGTCATTATCACCAATACCTACGGGGTTATTCGCGCCGAGCTTGCCCGCGAAGGCATCGAGGACCGTTTCGCCGAGCTCAACATCCAGGCCTGCAAGCTGGCCCAGGAGGCCCGCGCCGCCAGTGGCCGCCAGGTGTTGATCGCCGGATCCCTGCCACCCTTGCGGGGCAGTTACCGGCCCGACCTGGTTGACTCGTATGACGAGATCGAACCGCTCTACCGCGAGCAGGCCGAGATCATGATGCCCCATGTCGATCTGTTCATCTGCGAAACCATGTCGAGCGCCGCGGAGGGTCTGGCCGCCGCTACCGCGGCGGCAACCACCGGCCGTCCCGTTTGGGTCAGCTGGACGCTCCATGAAGACGCCTCGGGACGCCTGCGCAGCAACGAGACCATTGCCGAGGCAGCCGCCGCGATTTCGCACCTGCCGGTGTCCGGCTTCATGGTCAACTGCTGCGCGCCAGAGAGCATCACCGCCGCCATGGCCGATTTGGTGGCTTTGGGCCGCCCGGCCGGCGGTTATGCCAATACTTTTGTTCCGGTGCCGGAGAAATGGACACTGGATGGCGAGGATGACGAAGACGGCTTGATCCCCCTTCGGGGCGACCTTCAACCAGCCCATTACGCCAGCCACGTGTCCGACTGGCTCGACGCCGGCGCCCGCATTGTCGGTGGTTGTTGTGGTACGTCGCCAGAGCATATTGCGCGCCTGCGCAAGCTGATTAATTAGAACTACAAAGCCTTTGTTCGGAGACTCTATTGTCATGCCCAATACTCTCAGAATCCTGATGACCGTCGCTGCCATCACGCTGTTCTCATTTACCCTGACAGCTTGTTCGCCCGAGGTCGGCAGCCCTGAGTGGTGTGATGACATGAAGGAGAAGGACAAGAGTGACTGGCCCACCAACCAGGCCACGAACTTCGCCAAGCACTGCATTTTCTAGTATAGACTTCAGCCGAAAAACAAAGGGAAGATCGCCCATGTCTCGCGACCGCAAGTTCGACAAATCGAAATTACCCAGCCGCCACACCACCGTGGGTCCCGAGCGGGCGCCGCACCGTGCCTTCCTCTACGCCATGGGAGTCACCGAGGCGGAAATTTTCCAGCCTCTGGTCGGCGTCGCGACAACCTGGAACGAGGCGGCGCCATGCAACATTACCCTGGCGCGTCAGGCCCAGGCGGTCAAACACGGGGTCGCCGCCGCCGGCGGCACACCGCGCGAGTTCACCACCATCACCGTCACTGACGGCATCGCCATGGGCCATGCCGGCATGAAGTCGTCTCTGGTCAGCCGCGAGATCATCGCTGACTCGGTGGAACTGACCATGCGCGGTCACTGCTACGACGCCCTGGTTGGCCTCGCCGGCTGCGACAAGTCGCTGCCCGGCATGATGATGGTCATGGTGCGCCTCAACGTGCCGGCGGTGTTCATGTACGGTGGCTCGATCCTACCCGGTCGCTTCGATGGCAAGGACGTCACCATCGTTGACGTCTTTGAGGGCGTCGGCCGGCACATTGGCGGCACCATGAACGACGCGGATCTGCTTACTCTGGAGCAGGCGGCCTGCCCGTCGGGCGGCTCCTGCGGTGGTCAGTTCACCGCCAACACCATGGCCTGCGTCTCGGAAGCCATCGGCCTGGCCTTGCCCGGCTCCGCTGGCGCGCCGGCGGTTTATGAATCCCGTGACCAATACGGTGAGCGCTCGGGCGCCGCCGTGCTCAACCTGCTGGAGAAGAATATCCGGCCGCGCGATATCGTCACCCTCGAATCGATCAAGAACGCCGCCACCGTTGTGGCGGCGACCGGTGGTTCGACCAACGCGGCCCTGCATTTGCCGGCCATCGCCAACGAATGTGGCATCGACTTCGACCTTCACGACGTGGCCGAAGTATTCAAGCGCACGCCGCTGATCGCCAACCTCAAGCCCAATGGCGATTACGTGGCCAAGGACCTGTTCGAGGTCGGCGGCGTTCAGGTGATAATCAAGGAGCTGCTCGACGGCGGTTACCTCAACGGTGATTGCATGACCGTCAGCGGCAGAACCCTGGCCGAAAACCACGAGACGGTAATTTTTCCCGTAGATCAGGACGTGGTCTACCGCGTCGCCGATCCGATCACCCCGACCGGCGGCGTTGTCGGTCTCAAGGGCAGCCTAGCGACTGAGGGCGCCATCGTGAAGATCGCCCACATGCCGGAGGAGGCCCAGCGGTTCCGCGGTCCGGCCCGCTGTTTCGATCGTGAAGAGGACGCCTTCGCCGCCGTGGTTGCCGGTGAAATAAGGACCGGTGACTGCGTGGTCATTCGCTATGAAGGCCCCATCGGCGGCCCCGGCATGCGCGAGATGCTGTCGACAACGGCGGTCATTGCCGGCATGGGCCTCGAGGGCGTCGCCCTGATCACCGACGGACGGTTCTCTGGCGGTACCCGAGGGCTCTGCGTTGGCCATATCGGCCCCGAGGCAGCGGCTGGTGGTCCCATCGGCCTTATGGAAGATGGCGACATCGTGGTTATCGATGCCGTCGCCGGTGTGCTTGACCTGGACGTGCCGGAAGAAGTGCTGGCCGAGCGCCGCGAGACCTGGAAGCCCCGCGAGAACGAATTCGGCTCCGGCGCCCTGTGGCGCTACGCTCAAACCGTCGGCCCGGCGATCAAGGGCGCGGTAACCCACCCCGGCGCCAAGAAGGAAGGCCATATCTACGCCGATATCTGAGTCCGGCGTATAGCCTGGAATCAAAACGGCGCGGGGCCTTGCGGTCCCGCGCCGTTTTCTTTTGTTCGCATGTGATCGGCGTTGGGTCTACCCGAGCATCCTTTCGATCGCGGTGACGAACACATCGACGAACGTCTCGACCCGGTGGGGCATTTCGACCCCGACGTGCTTGCTACCTTCAGGGAATATCACGGCGAAATGGCGGCGATCTGGGGCCGCTCTACGTAGCGCTTCCCGTCGTCGCGTGTTTCGGCAGATCGTCGTCGAGGTGGAGCCAGACGATTTGCTCTTCGGTGAAAACATGGCCCTGGGCCGGCATGGCGTCGGGGTGATCGAGGCTACCGACCGTAATATGGACCTCGCCGGGGAAGCGCTCGCTTTCAAAGGTCAGCGGCGTGCCGCAGGCGTTGCAGAATGATCGCCGAACCCCCGGGGATGACGCATTGAACCGTGGCGAGCCTTGGGTTACTTCGTAGTTGCCCGTGGGAAACCCGACCCAGGTGAGAGCCACGGCGCCGGACGCCAGGCGACAGCTTTGGCAGTGGCAATGGGGGACCCAATTCGGCGCGCCCCGGCCCACATAACGCACGGCGCCGTACAGGCAGCCGCCTTCGTGGCGTTCGCCCGCCATCACTCGTCACGCAACTCGCACCACACCGGCGTGTGGTCCGAGGGTTTTTCGCTGTGGCCCCTGGGTGTCTTGTCGATGTCGCAGTCGCCCAACCGGTCGGCGGCCTGGGGCGACAACAGCAGATGATCGATGCGTACGCCTTCGTCGCGCTGCCAGCGGCCCTTCTGGTAGTCCCAGAAGCTGTAGGCGCCGGCTTGATTGGCGTGGCGCGCGCGATAGGCGTCGGTCAATCCGAGATGGACGATGGCGCGAAACTTCGAGCGGCTGTCGGGCCGGCACAGGGCATCTCCCTCCCAGACTCTTGGGTCATAGACGTCAATATCGGTCGGGGCGATGTTGTAGTCACCGCCCAGTACCAGGGGTTCCTCATAGGCAAGCAGGGTTTTGGCGTGATCGTAAAGTCGGTCCATCCAGCGCAGTTTGTAGGGGAATTTGGGCGAATCCGTCGGATTGCCGTTGGGCAGATAGATGGTGGCGACCCGGACGCCGTCGATGACGGCCTCGAGATAGCGCGCTTGTTCGTCCTCATCGTCACCGGGCAGGCCCTCAACCACGTCTTCGATGGGCCGCTTCGACAGAATAGCGACACCGTTGTAGCTCTTCTGGCCAAGCACCGCAGTGTTGTAACCAAGGTCGCTGATTTCGGTTTCAGGGAAACTTTCGGCAACGGTTTTGATTTCCTGCAGCAGCACCACATTGGGCGCAGCCTCGGCGAGCCATTCCAGCACCCGGGGAAGGCGGGCCTTGATCGAGTTTACGTTCCAGGTGGCGATTTTCATGAGCGCGAGGATACCCGTATAAAAAAGCCCGCTCAATGGCGGGCTTTGTGGTGGCCGGAGGGGCGCGCCTAGATGGCAATGCCGAAGGAGTTACCGCAGCCGCACATGGAGGTCGCCTTGGGATTGTTGATGACGAAGTAGGAGCCGCCGATATTCTCGATGAAATCGACTTCCGAGCCGGCGATGTACATCAGGGAAATCTGGTCGACCACCATGGAGACACCGTTCCGTTCGACCACAATTTCGTCGTCCTTGACGTCGTTGTCGAGGCTGAACGCGTACTGGAAGCCGGAGCAGCCGCCACCCGATACGGAAACCCGCAGCATGAGGTCGGCGTCGTCTTCGTCCTTGAGCAGAACGGCAACGCGCCGTGCAGCGCTCTCGCTTAGGGATAGGGGGGCGGTATCAGTACTCATCAATCCGGCTCGCTTTTCCTGGTGGCGGCATCTGGCCGCCTACTCACTTATGGTATGTATATGGAATTAAATGAATGTCAATCGCACATCATCTCAAGTTTCACTATCGGCCAACACAAGCTGGATCTTATCAAGCAGCTCCGCCCGGCGATATGGTTTGCTGATCAACACCGCGGTCGCGTCCAGGGTGCCGTTGTGGACGGCGGCGGTCTCCGTATAGCCGGTGGTGTAAACGACTTTGATGTTTGGCTGTATCTGCTTGGCCCGTTCGGCGATGTCCACACCGTTCATGCCGCCAGGCAACACCACATCCGTGAATAGAAGATCGAACGATTGTACGTCTTCGAGAAGGGCAATGGCCTCGGCCCCGTCATTGGCTTCAACAACCTGGTACCCCTGATTGCGGAGAATATTTACTGGCACCGCGCGAACGTTTTCGTTGTCTTCGACAATCAGGATACGTGCTGAACCGTGAGCGCGATCTATTTCCTCATTGTTGCCGTCTCGTCGGTCCGCCTCGTTCGGGGAGCACGGTAGACACAGTTTGATTGTCGAGCCGTGACCGACTTCGCTGTAAATCGGCTCGTGGCCACCCGATTGCTTGGCGAAACCGAACACCATGCTGAGGCCAAGGCCGCTGCCTTTGCCGACTTCCTTTGTGGTAAAGAATGGCTCGAATACCCGGTCCAACACTTCAGGTGTCATACCGCTGCCGGTATCGCTGACGGCGACAGTCACATAATCGCAGGGGACAACCTCGTGCTCCTGGTCGGTATAGCTCTCATCCAGTGCGACGTTGGCGGTCTCGATGGTCAATGCTCCCCCGGTGGTCATGGCATCCCGGGCGTTAATCGCCAGATTGATCAAGGCATTTTCGAACTGATGTGGATCAATCATTACCGGTCGTATGTCCGTCGGGACATTAATCCGCAGGTCGATCGTTTCACCAAGAGTTCGCCGAAGCAGGTCCTCGATACCGCCAATCAGTTCAGACACATCCGTCGCCACGGGTGACAACGCCTGCTGGCGGGAAAAGGCCAACAATCGGTCGGTCAGTGATGCCGCGCGGTCGCTTGCCTGGAGGACTGCATCGACATGAAATTTGCCTTCCTCATCATTGCCGATCTTGTCTTCGATAATCTCCGTATTGCCGACGATGGCGGCTAGGAGGTTGTTGAAATCATGGGCTACACCCGCCGTCAACTGGCCGACCGCTTCCATTTTCTGGGACTGGCGCAGTTACTCCTCGGCTTGTTCACGCTGCGTAACGTCCGTCAAAATGACGGTCAGGACAATTTCACCGCGGTGTTCGAGGGCTGATATGGAGGCTTCGGCGGGAAACCCCGTGCCGTCCTTTCTTTGTCCGGAGACCCGTAGGCGATTGTTCATCAGGCGGCTTGCCTCGCCGGATTTGGCGAATTTTTGCAGATAGCCGCGATGCGCTGTTCTGAAGCGCTCGGGTATCAGAATATCCAAAGGCTGCCCCATGGTCTCATCGACTGAAAACCCGAATATCCGCTCGGCGCCCTTATTGAACGTCTGAATGCAAAAATCGGCATCGATGGAAATAATCGCCTCCGGTGCAATTTCGAGCACTTCCGCGAGGCGGCTTTGAGATTCCTCGACCTCGGCCTTGGCCCGGTCGCGCTCGAAAATGTGGCGCCGCACCTGACGGACGCCAAAGCCAAACCCGGTGAGGCCTAACAGCCAAATTCCCGCGTGTGTCAGGGCCGATACGTTGACCGCTTCGGTCTTCGCGGCGAGATAGGGGGCGAGGGGAATAGAAACGTCGACACCACCGCGAAAATCACCAAGTTTGAAGCCCAGGTGGCCATGACATTTGTCACACCCCTCCTTCATGTACATGGGTCGCATGAGGCGAAAATAGGAGGCGTCGTCGATAGTTGAAATTTCACTGACTTCGTCGAGACCGGCTTTGAGCCGTATGAGCGCGTCCCGCTCCTATTCGTCGGGCGCGTTGCCCGGGCGCAATACCACCAGACCGGCAATCTTACCCTTGATGCCGTATAGGTTCGAATAGTCGTCCATTAACTGGCGAACCGTATAGGCGGGGTTCATCAAAGTCAGTTTGCGGCCCGACGGGGTTTCGATGTCGCGCTCCGGTATATGGTCCATGTAGGGGCTTGGCGGCGTCTCCTCGGTAATCGGAACGTTGATGCCGCCGTGCTTGGTACCCCACAACCGGAACCCCTGGTCCTTGTTGAAGTGAGCGACCGTCTCCTTACGCGCCAGCGCAATCGATTATTTGTTCAGCAGATAGATATTGCTGCTTAGGGAGCCGGCAATGATTACCGTCCAAATCACGACGGCGCCAATCACATAGCGCCAGAAAAACGTGAGGTTATTTTTTGTAATATGGCCGCCCATTAAATGAACGCCTCGCTGCCAGTCTCAACTCTTGAATACCCGGTTACTACTTTTTGTAAATTCGATAGTACTCAAGTCTAAAGGGTATTGTAAGGGGGTCTGTTGACGTTCTATTCGACTTGGATGTTGTGCTGCTTTGATATCACTGATTCGCGGTTGCTTTCTGAATTCATGCGGTTGATTTGGAAGGCTGCAATTCTAATTTTTGCCAGCCACTTGTTATGGGGCGTTGATTGCATCGCCGCGCGCCTGTAGCTTCCCGCCATGCCAGCCGCACCCTTCGCCAGCAACCCGGATCACAGCCGCGGCCGCCTTTATGACGAACCGGAGAGCCCGACACGCACGCCGTATCAACGCGACCGTGACCGCATTATTCATTCCACGGCGTTTCGCCGGCTCATGCACAAGACCCAGGTGTTCGTTTATCACGAGGGCGATCATTACCGCACGCGCCTGACCCACAGCCTGGAGGTCGCCCAGATCGCGCGATCTATCGCCCGGGTGCTCGGTCTCGACGAAGACCTTGCCGAGGCCCTGGCCCTGGCTCACGATCTTGGCCATCCGCCGTTCGGTCACGCCGGCGAGCATGCTCTCGACGTGGCCATGACCGAATTCGGCGGTTTCGACCACAACGCCCAGACCCTGCGGGTGCTGACCCTGCTTGAGGCCCGCTACAATGACTTCGACGGCCTCAACCTGACCTGGGAAACCCTGGAAGGGGTGGTCAAGCAC
>CAZYDR010000052.1:0-25477 GCA_964645285.1 uncultured Alphaproteobacteria bacterium | reverse complement strand
CGCCCCCATCAGGCCCTGAATATGCGACCGCCAGTGCCTGAGACTCTATTAGAAAATGGTACATAGAAAGGGGGCTTTACAATGGCCTGATCCATGGCCCAAGACCTCATCCAACCCGGCCAGCAACGCAAAACCGCCGCGGCATAGCGCCACGGCGGAAAGGTAAACCGTCCGCTGCTTCTACAAGCGGACACAAGAACGCTGGGTCGATCCGACCCCTTCAACAGCCTCAGCCAAAAGCAGACATTCGCCGGCCTGTCGCGCGCGGCCACTTTCAGACCATTCCGGGATACGGTGGGGTTACGCGGCAAAAAAAATACGGTAACAGTTTACTAAATACACTAATTATGCTTTCACAAACTCACTGAGCTGGTCCAACAAAGTGGGGCCAGCTCAGTTCCCCTAAATACGAATCGCCGCCAAGAGCGGGCGCTTGAACGCGCTTTCCAACAAACCCCGCTTCCGTTAGGTTGCGCCGGTCCTCTTCCCGACCCATATAGGCCGTCATGAGCCACACCATCCAATTAGCCGCGCCGCGCCGCAGCTTTGCCATTATTTCGCATCCGGACGCGGGCAAGACCACGTTGACCGAGAAGCTGTTGCTGTTCGGCGGCGCGATCCAGCTTGCCGGTCAGGTCAAGGCTAAGGGCGACCGCCGCCAGACGCGCTCGGACTGGATGGATATCGAGCGCGAGCGCGGCATCTCGGTGATGACCTCGGTGATGACGTTTGTTTATGGTGATTGCGTCTTCAATCTGCTCGACACGCCGGGCCATGAGGATTTCTCCGAGGATACCTACCGCACCCTGAGCGCGGTGGATTCCGCCGTTATGGTGATCGACGCGGCGCGCGGCATCGAGGCGCGGACCCGCAAGCTTTTCGAGGTCTGCCGCCTGCGCGACATCCCGATCATCACCTTCATCAACAAGCTCGACCGCGAGGGCCGCGAGCCCTTCGACCTGCTCGACGAGATCGAGAAGACCTTGGCGCTGGATACCACGCCGCTCAACTGGCCGGTCGGCCAGGGCCGTAGCTTTGCCGGTGTTTACGACCTGGCCAACGACCGGGTGCGGCAGTTCGATTCCGACGCCGAGGGGTTCGCTGTCAGCGGTCCCCACGATCCGGCGGTCGCCGACCTGGTGCCGGGCAGCCAAGCCGAGGCGGTGGTCGAAGGTATCGAACTGGCGCGCGACGCCAGCCGGCCTTTTGATCTCACTAGCTATCGCGAGGGCCACCTGTCGCCGGTGTTGTTCGGCAGCGCCCTCAAGGATTTCGGCATTCGCGACCTGATCGACACCCTGGCCGAGATCGCGCCGCCGCCCCAACCGCAAATTGCTGACACGCGCACAATCGAGCCGGACGAGTCCGGCATGACCGGCTTCGTGTTCAAGATCCAGGCCAACATGGACCCCAACCACCGCGACCGCATGGCCTTCATGCGGGTCTGTTCAGGGCGCCTGACCCGGGGTATGCGGGCCAAACTGATGCGCACCGGTAAGCTGATCAGCATCAACACGCCGCAGTTCTTCTTCGCCCAGGACCGCGCCCTGGCCGAGGCGGCGGTGGCCGGCGATGTGGTCGGCATTCCCAATCACGGCACGCTGCGTATCGGCGACACCCTGACCGACGGCGAGGCCCTGGCGTTTCGCGGGGTGCCCAGCTTTGCGCCGGAAATCCTCCGCCGGGTGCACCTCGACGATGCGCTCAAGGCCAAGAAAATGCACGCCGCCATGCAGCAGATGGCCGAGGAGGGCGTGGTCCAGGTGTTCGCGCCCGTCGACGCCGGGCCGCCGATCATCGGTGTCGTCGGCGCCCTGCAACTCGACGTCCTGAAAGAGCGCATGAAGGTTGAATATAATCTGCCCGTGAGTTTCGAGGAGTCGCGCTTCGCGGCGGCGCGCTGGGTGTGCAGTGACGACAAAGCAGAGTTCGACCGCTTCTCCGACCGCCACCGCCTGGCCCTGGCCTCGGACCTCGATGGCGACCCGGTGTTCCTGGCCGAATCCGTGTTCCTGCTCAACTACGAGATCGACCGTTGGCCCAAGCTCGAGTTCTCCGATATCAAGGACTATCAGCGCGGCGCGGTCGGCGGCGACGCCCGGGCCGCGGCCGGATAAGCGGCGGTGGCCTGCTTCGTCTACGTGCTGGGCAGCCAGGGTGACGACGGCTATCGCACATATGTGGGCTGGACCAACGACCTTGATCGCCGGCTCGATAAGCACAATTCAGGGACCGGCGCCCGCTCCACCCGGGGCCGCCAATGGGCGCTGCTCTACGCCGAGCGTTACCAGAACCGCGGCGAGGCCATGAGCCGGGAATGGTACATCAAACGCGACCGCAAATTTCGTGAACGCCTAAAGCCGTAAAGGGGATTCTCCATGTTTATCGCCATGAACCGCTTCCGCATCGTCAAGGGCGAGGAAGCCGAATTCGAACGCATCTGGGCTGCGCGGGAAACCTTTCTCGACGACGTCCCCGGTTTCATGGAATTCTACCTGCTGCGCGGTCCCGAAGCCGACGACCACACCCTCTACGCCTCGCACAGCGTGTGGGCCAATCGCGGCGTATTCGAGGATTGGACCAAATCGGAAGCCTTCCGCAAGGCCCACGCCAACGCCGGCGCCGCATCCAAGAAAAGCATCTACCTGGGCCCGCCCCAGTTCGAGGGCTTCGAGGCGGTGTAGGGTGGGGGCGGCCGGAGAACGCGCTACCGCCGGCCCATGGGGCTGGAGAATATCAAGGAGCAGTACAACCGATGCTGTTTCGTTTTCAGTGATTGGCTGAGGGAGAGGAAAGGCGGATAAGAAATGACCAAAGCTAAGGCTCGCCAACGGGCAAAGGCAAAAGCTGCGCAGAAAGCCAGAAAGCGGGAAACCAACGCCGACCGACCCGGCCAGATCATCCGACGGGGTCAATTCGATCCCGGGGCCGGTTCGATAAGAGGTCCGCGTATGAATCCCAGCGCCAAGAATTTCGGCGGGGCAAAACGGGGTGCAGCGCGGTCGAGATAGGCCGAGCCATTGAACAATCTTCGTAAAGTCCGTGTTGTGTTGAACGCGGTCATTCGGGGGTTCGTTGGGCACCCCGTCCATCATTGACGTGCACCATGGTGCGCAAAGAACGGCCCCGCCGGGGGACAGGGGGAGTCGGCGGGGCCGGGAGGCTTCCTCATGCGGAGGGGAGGTAGGGTTGGACGGTAAGTCCGTTTCACCGGCCAGTCATTTATCTGCGTCAACGGCGAAAAACGCCCCGCTGGAGCGGGGTTGAAGGGACGTTCTAATGCGCCTCTTGGCTAATTTCGGACGTTCAAGTCGACCACGGCGATGTCCGCTATACCTCCGTGAACAAGGCTTGTCTAACGTCAGCGCCTATGGGACAAATTAGCGGGATTGCGTAGGAGAGGATTTCTGGCTCATCGTAGTGACCGAAGGGAACGAAGATGAGCCAGAAATCGGAGACACGACAGACTGGTGCAGCTAAGGCGATCAGGGACATTCCCCATTCGCCCATGCTAACGTAAGCCGCCTGTACATCACGGAGAGCATTACTATGGCCGCCACCGAACAAACCGTTCGTTTCGGACTTTGTACCGATCAGAACCTCAGTTTCGACACCCTGGTCGAATGCTGGCAGTATTTCGAAAAACTTGGTTTCGACAGCGCCTGGGATTGCGATCACTTCAACCAGACCAGCAACGAGACCGGCCCCTACTTCGAAGGCTGGACCCTGCTGGCGGCGCTGGCGGCGCGCACGACACGCATTCGCATCGGCGTGCTGGTGAGTTGCAACAACTTCCGCCACCCGGGTCTCCTGGCGCAACAGGCGATGACCGTCGATCACGTTTCCAACGGGCGCCTCGAACTCGGCCTCGGCGCCGGCTATACCGACGGCGAGCACGGCCGCTTCGGTATCTCGCTACAGTCGCCCGGCGACCGCCGGCGCTCCTTTCATGAGTCGATTCAGATCATCGACAGCCTGCTGCGTAATGAGGAAACCACCTTCGACGGGCGCTACTATCAGATCAACGGCGCCTACGTGCGCCCCGGCCCGGTGCAGAAACCAAGGCCGCCGTTCACCCTCGGCGCCCACGGACCGATGATGTTGAAAATCTGTGCCAAGTACGCCGACACCTGGAACTCGGTCGGCACCGTTGACGAGATGCGCGAGCGCAATCAGATCCTCGACCAGCACTGTGCCGACATCGGCCGCGATCCGCGGGAGATCGTGCGCTCGTTCTACGGCTGGGCCTCACTGATGGCCGAGCAAGGCCTGCCCAATCCCTGGCAAAGCGTCGATGCCTTCGAGGACCTGGTCGGGCGCTATCGTGAGGTCGGCGTCAACGAATTCGTCATCGATCATCCCCCGGCCGAGCAATATTCAGTGCTGGAAAAAGTCGCCGCCGACGTAATCCCCCGGATTCGAAAGGAAAGCGGCGGCGGGTCCTAAAGCCTTTCAAGTTTGATCGCGTTCACGATCAAACTGCGTTCATTCGCCACGCAGGCTTTCGCCCGCATCGCGGCGGATTGCAGCAGGCGCTGCAATCAGAGCAATTCAGGATCGAATGATTCCAGTCAATCCTGACCTGCTCTAGAGCCAGCGCTCAAGAAACCGCCTGATCTAGGGTCCCCAGATCAGCGGGCCGGCGCGCTCGAAGAGGTGGCCTTCGTCGTTGCTCAGGCCGAATGCCGGGAAGACCTTTAATTTGATCTCGACGGCGCTGTCCGCCATGGCCGCCGCCAGTTCGATGGTCGGCGCCACGCTGTAGTCGGTGGCCGCCTGGAGGAAGTAGATCGGCGCTGTCAGCCGGGTCGTGGCGTCGATCATGGTCTGGCGTAACCTGGGCGTACGTTCCCAGTTCATGGCAGCGCCGGCGAATTCCACTGTGCAACGGAAGCGGTCGGTCATGGCCGCCGCCAGCAGGGACACCGTGCCGCCGAACGAAGAGCCCATGACGCCCACATGGTTAGCGTCGATTTCGGGCAGGGCGCTGGCGAAATCGAGCGCCGCCAGCACGTCGTCGCTCTCATGGTCGAGGCGGGCGGCCAACTGGGCATCGTAGTCGTCGCTGCCGAAGGGCGCCGAGACATCGCTGTTCCAGGCGTCTCCGGGAGAGTCGCCATATCCTCGGCGGTGAACCAGCAACGAGGCGATGCCCCAACTCATGAGCAGCGACGCGGTGCCCGGCCGGCACAGATCGGTGGTGCCTTGCTCGATGGTGCTACCGTGATTGGTGATCATGCAGGGGAACGAGCCGTTGCCTGGCGGCAGGTAGAGAAAGCCCGCCAGATCGCGGCCGCTAGATGGCACGGTCACCCGTTGTGGCACGACGGCCAGGTCCGTGAGGTCCACATCACCGGTCCAGTCGTCCGCTTCGCCGCCGTCGAGGCGTACCACATGGCGTTCGAAGCGCTCGACCAGGCCGCCAACCCGATCACGCACCGCCTCGAACGTCGTGCTGCCATCGCGGGCTGCGAGGTCGCGCTGTTGTTCATCGCGGTCGCGGAACCGGCATTCCCAGACCACATCGGGACCGGAATCGTCATTACCCTGCTTGGTCCAGATGGTTCCCCGGTCGAGGCCGAGGCCGACCCGCACCCGGCTGGCCTCGCGGCGGGCGGCGACCATGGCGTCGAAACATCCGGGTTTAGCAAAATAGTTGGTGCGCTCAATAAACATGGCTCGTCCTCGTTGGATGCCTGTAGAGTTTATGATGACGGACCGGAGTGAGGGCGGCCATGTTATCACCAACCATCTACCACGGCGGGCCAATCCTGACCGTTGATGATCGCGATAGCGTGGCCGAGGCGGTACTGGTCGAGGGCGGGCGCATCGTCGCGGTGGGAAATTTGGACGCGGTCGCCAATGCCGCGCCGTCCGGCGCGGCGCATTACGATCTCGCCGGCGCAACTATGATACCGGGACTGATCGACCCCCACGGCCATTTTCCCGGCTCGGGTATCATGGCGCTCTACGAGGTTGATCTGTCGCCGCCGCCACTCGGTACCTGTCGGGGCTTTGACGACGTGTTCGAGCGCCTGGCCGACAAGGCCGCCAAAACGCCCAAGGGTGAATGGGTTCAGGGCCGTATGCTCGACCATACGGCCATGTCCGAGGGACGCTTCCCGACCCGCGACGAGCTCGACCGCATCACCACCGACCATCCTATCTGGGTGTGCCACATTTCCGGCCACGCGGCGGCGGTCAACTCGGCGGCCCTGGCCTATCTTGGCGTTGACCGGGATACGCCAGATCCGCGCGGCGGCCGCTATGGCCGGAATGGGGCGACCGGTGATCTCGACGGTCTCGTGGAGGGCATGGCCGCCATGGGCGAGGTCGGCGATGGCGAGTTTGAGGTCACGGACGAACGTTTCGCGGCGGGTTTCGCCCACGCGACTGCGGAATATCTTGCCCACGGCGTGACCCTGGCCCAGAACGCCTGGGTGCCGGAAGGCATGTTGCGGCTGTTCGCTGCGGTCGCCGCCCAGGGCGATTCCGGCATGGACGTGATTGTGCTGCCCGCCGCCGGCCTCGAGCCGCGTCTGTCGCGGGACGAGCTCGACTTCGAAATTCCGCAAGATGGGCGCATCCAACTGGGTCCGCGCAAGCTGTTCGCCGACGGTGCCTTCCAGATTCAAAACGCCTGCCTGACCGAGCCCTATTTCAAGCCGCTCCACGGCGACCCCAACCATTGCGGCCGGCTCAGCATTACCCGCGAGGGCATGACCCGCCATGTGGGCGCGCTCCACGACGCCGGTTTTCAGACTCACACCCACGTCAATGGCGACGCCGCCGGCGACGTCATGCTCGACGCCATGGCGGCGGTGCTGGCGGCCAGTCCGCGCGACGACCACCGCCATACCTTTATCCACTGCCAGACGCTCCGTGACGACCAGTTGGACCGCATGGTGGAGTTGGGCGTCAACGCCAGCTTTTTCCCGGCCCACGTCTATTACTGGGGTGACAAGCATCGCGACGAGTTCCTCGGTCCCCGGCGCGCCGCCCGCATCAGTCCGACCGGCTCGGCGGTCGAGCGCGGCCTGCGCTTCACCATCCATAACGACACCTCGGTCACGCCCATGCGGCCGCTTCACCTCATGTGGTGCGCCTGTAACCGCATCACCGCATCGGGCCAGGTGCTTGGCGAGGACCAGCGCATCAGCCCGCGCCAGGCGCTCCGGGCCCATACCATCGATGCCGCCTGGCAGGTCTTTCTTGAAGACGAGCGGGGCTCCATCGAGGCCGGCAAGCGGGCCGATTTCACCATCCTGTCGGCCAACCCGCTGGATGACGCCGCCGCCCTCAAGGACATCACAGTCAAGGCCACCATCGTCGCCGGCGAGACCGCCTACCGAAGTTCGTAAAAGAGCAGCCCATGCAATACGTCACCGACTACCCACGCAAGGTCCGCCATATCGAGACCACCTGGATCGAAATGCCCGACGGCTGCCGGTTGGCGGCGCGCATCTGGCTGCCCGAGGACGCCGAGGCCGACCCGGTGCCGGCGATCCTTGAGCATCTGCCTTACCGGCGGCGCGACTTTACCCGCATCCGCGACACCTCCATGCACCAGTATATGGCCGGCCAGGGCTATGCCTGCGTGCGGGTCGATATTCGCGGCGCCGGCGATTCCGAGGGCCTGCTCGAGGGTGAATATCTCCAACAGGAGCTCGATGACGGCGCCGCCGTGATCGCCTGGCTGGCTGCCCAGCCCTGGTGTTCCGGTCATGTCGGCATGACCGGGATTTCCTGGGGCGGCTTCAACAGCCTGCAGATCGCGGCCCTGCATCCGCCGGCCCTCAAGGCGATCATCACCGTGTGCTCGACCGACGACCGCTATGCCGACGATGTCCATTACATGGGCGGCTGCCTGATCACCGAGAACCTGGAATGGGCCTCGACCATGTTCGGCTTCAACTCGCGTCCGCCCGACCCGGAGGTGGTCGGCGAGGCCTGGCGCGACATCTGGTTCGAGCGGCTCGAGAACACCGGTCCGTGGATATTCGATTGGCTGGACCACCAGCGCCGCGATGAATTCTGGCGGCATGGCTCGGTGCGCGACGACTACAGCGACATCGAATGTGCCGTCTTCGCCGTGGGCGGCTGGGCCGACGGGTACTCCAACGCCATTCCTCGCATGCTCGCCGGCCTGTCGGGGCCGCGCAAGGGGCTCATCGGTCCGTGGTCCCACGCCTGGCCCAACATGGCCGGGCCGGGCCCGTCGATCGGGTATCTGCAGGAGGCCCTGCGGTGGTGGGATCATTGGCTCAAGGGCCGGGACACCGGCATCATGGACGAGCCCATGCTGCGCGCCTGGATGCAGGACAGCGTGGCGCCGGCGCCGCAATACGACAGCCGGCCGGGCCGCTGGGTGGCCGAGGAAAACTGGCCGCCACCAGGCATCACCACGCAGCATCTGCCGTTCAATGACGGCGGGCTGGGCGCCGACGACGCGCCGCGCAATGTGGAGACCACCTCGGTCAACCGTTCACCCCAGACCGTCGGGCTAACCGGCGGCGAATGGTGCCCCTACGGCTATTCCGCCGAAATGCCCACGGACCAGCGGGTCGAGGACGGCCAATCCATGACCTTCGACAGCCCGCCCCTAGACGAGCCGCTGGAGATCCTCGGGGCGCCGGTGCTGGGGGTCGCGTTCAGCGTCGATGCGCCCAACGCCTTCCTCGCCGTGCGCCTCAACGATATGGCGCCGGATGGGACCTCGTCCCAGGTCACCTACGGCCTGCTCAACCTGACCCACCGGGATGGCCACCAGGACATCGCGCCCCTGGAGCCGGGTCAGCGCTATAGCGTGCGGGTCGCGCTCAACGACATCGCCCATGCGTTTCCGGCGGGCCATCGATTACGGGTGGCGATTTCCACGACCTACTGGCCACGGGCGTGGCCGTCGCCGGACGCGGTGACTCTGACGGTTTATCAGGGTGAGAGCAGGCTTGAGCTGCCGGTGCGCGCACCTCGCCCTGAAGACGCCGACCTGCCGTCCTTCCTGGCACCCGAAGCGGCGCCGCCGGCGCCCAGCGTCAGCCACGAGGCGCCCCAGCGCTGGCGCACCATCACCAAGGAAGTCGAGAGCAGCGTCACCGCGGTCAAAACCGGCAAGCAGCGGGGTAAGACCACCATCAAGGACATCGACCTGGCCATCGCGGCCGGCGGCGTCGACAGCTTCACCATAACCGGCGACGACCCGCTATCGGCGCGCCACGAGAACAGCTACAGCATCACCATGGCGCGCGGCGACTGGCGCATTCGCACCGAGGCCTACACCCTGATGACCGCGACCCGCGATGATTTCGTGATCTCGGCGACCCTCGACGCCTACGAGGGCGACAGCCGCGTCTTCACCCGCACCTGGGACCGCAAAATTCCCCGTGATGGGGTGTGAGGGCATCTAGCGCTTGCGTGTGAAAACCCAGTCGTTGCCGCCTGACAGCTTGGCCTGGTACTTGTAGCCGCCTTCCTTGAAGGCCTGCAGGTCCTCGGGCGTCTCGATGCGGTTGTTGATCATGAAGCGGGCCATGGCGCCCCGCGCCTGCTTGGCGAACATGCCGATGACCCTGGCCTCGCCGTCCTTGACCTCTTTGAAGGCGGGGGTGATGACCCGGGCCTTGAGGGACTTCGCCTTGGTCGCCTTGAAATACTCGTTGGACGCCAGGTTGATCACCACCGGCACCTCATGGTCGGCGACCAGGGCATCGATGGCCTTGGCCAGCTTGTCGCCCCAGAAGTCGTAGAGGTCGGCGCCCCGGGGGTTGGCCAGACGGCGGCCCATTTCCAGGCGGTAGGGCTGGATCAGATCGAGCGGCCGCAGCAGGCCGTAAAGCCCGGACAGAATGCGCAGGTGGTCCTGGGCATAGGCGAGATCGTCGTCGTCGAGGCTGGCCGCCTGAAGCCCCGTGTAGGTGTCGCCGGCAAAGGCCAGGGCGGCCTGCTTGGCGTTGTCCGGGGTCGACACCGCGGCGAAGCTCTTGAACCGCTTGTGGTTGAGCTCGCTCAGGCTGTCGCTCAGCTTCATGAGCCGCTGCAACTCGGTTTGGCTAAGCTGCCGTGCCGTCCTGACCAGGGCCTTGGTGTCCTTTTCGAACACCGCCATGCTGTGGGGCAGGGGTCGGTCGAGTTGGTCGAAATCGAGCTTCTTGGCGGGCGAAACGAGTGCAAGCATGGTAGAACCTTCGCGAAAGCGGGCGGAAATCGTTAATTAGACTAATTCTAACATGCGAAACGAGCGCTCCGCTATGGTTGTCTGATGATCCACGTCACTGATTCTATCGTCCTGGCCGACGACGAAATCGAGGAGCAGTTCATGCGCTCCTCCGGTCCGGGCGGTCAGAACGTCAATAAGGTCGAGAGCGCCGTCCAGCTCCGGTTTCACGCCCGCAAGAGCCGCGCCCTGTCCAACGCGATTTATCTTCGCCTGGAAAAACTGGCCGGTAGGCGCATGACCAGCGAGGGTGATATCGTGATTACCGCAAACAGCTACCGGACCCAGGAGCAGAACCGCAAAGACGCCCTCGACCGGCTGATCGGGATGATCCGGAAGGCCGCCGTGGTCCCGAAGGTCCGGCGCGTCACCAGGCCCAGCAAGGCGGCCAAGGCCAGGCGGATGGACACCAAGAAAAAGCGCGGCGAGACCAAGAAAGGCCGGGGGCGGGTTACGGGGTCTGACGACTGAGTTTGTATTTTGTGGGAATGGGTCAATGAAACGAGATCACCGTTTCGATTATGTCATTGTCGGCGCCGGCTCCGCCGGCTGTGTCCTGGCGAACCGGCTTTCGGAGGATCCGTCGGTCCGTGTCCTGCTGATCGAAGCCGGCGGTAGCGACCGTAGCATTCTCGTTCAAATGCCAGCGGCCTGCGGTCTGGCGGCCCGCGATCCGCGATTTAACTGGGGCTATGTGGGCGACCCGGAGCCTCATTGCGATGACCGGCAAATACTTGAGCATCGGGGCCGGGTTCTTGGCGGCTCGTCATCGATCAACGGCATGGTCGCCAATCGCGGCAATCGCAAGGATTACGACGGCTGGGCCAGCGAGGGTCTTCCCGAGTGGTCGTTCGACAATTGCCTGCCCTATTTCCGAAAACTGGAAACCTCCGACAAAGGCCCCAGCGAATGGCGCGGCGGCCATGGGCCGCAGACCATCGAAACCAGCCCGGCCTCCCACCCGCTTCATCAGGCATTCCTCAAGGCCGGTGAGCAGGCGGGCTATGAGATTACCCCGGATCAGAACGGCGCCCAGCATGAAGGCTTTCATGTCGCCCAGGGCTTTACCCGCAATGGCAATCGCTGCAGTACGGCGCGCGCCTATCTGCGCCCGGCCATGGACCGCGACAACCTGACGGTCCTGACCAGGACATTCATACACAAGGTTATTTTCGATGGCAAACGCGCCGTCGGTATCGCGGCGGAACGGCGGGGCCAGGAGATCAGATACGAGGCCAGCCGGGAAGTAATCCTGTGTGGCGGCGCCATCAACTCGCCACAGCTCTTGTTGTTGTCCGGCGTCGGTGACCCGGCCCATCTCGCCGACCATGGCATCGCCACCGTGGCCGCTGTCCCCGCCGTCGGGCAAAACCTCGAAAACCACCAGATCGTGCCGGTCTCCTATAGGACCCCAGACGGCCTATCCCTGGCCCGGCACTTGCGCGGCCTGGGGAAGTATCGTGTCGGCCTTGAATGGTTATTGCTGAAGTCCGGACTGGGCGCTTCTATTATTTGCGAGACCGGCTGTTTCTTCAAAAGCTCGCCCGACGTCGAATACGCCGACCTTCAGCATGAGTTCTATCCCATGGTCACCGATCTGGGTGACCGGGTGTCCAATGTTGACGACGGGTTCTTTTTCTCAATGGGATTGATGCGCCCGGAGAGCCGTGGGCACGTCAAGCTAAGGTCGGCTGATCCAAAGCAGCACCCCTCGATCCGATATAATTTCTTCGCCGCCGAAGGCGACTGGCGGGCCATGATCAACGGTGTCCGGCGGACCCGCGAGATGGCGTCGCAGTCGGCGTTCGACGGTTTGCGACACGAAGAAACGGCGCCTGGCGATGACGTCCAGAGCGATGACGAAATCATGGCTTGGATGCGCGCCAGGGCCTCGACGGAGTTCCACCCCAGCTCGACCTGCCGCATGGGGGCGGATGAAACCTCGGTCACCGATACCAACGGTGCGGTCCACGACACCGAGGCCTTGCGGGTGATCGATGGATCGATCATGCCTCACAGCGTCACCGCCAATCTCAACGCCCCGATCATCATGATGGCGGAAAAGCTCGCCGACGTGATCAAGGGCTGATTAGGCTTCGGTCTGATCCCCCATCAGCGCGGCGCCGGCCGCCAGGGCCTTGAGGTTTTGTTTGGCGATGTCGGGCTTCTGGAAGCGCTCGATGGCGTCGGCCAGGGCTTCAGCGGGGAACAGGCCGATTTCCTCAAGCACCGCCCCCAGGGCCACGGTGGTCATGGACAGGCGGCTGATTTTTCGCGCCGTCTGAACCAACGGCAGGCGCACCACCCGGGCCGGCGTCTCTGGCAGCTCAAGCCCTTCCTCGGCGAACAGGATGCAGGTCTCGGGCAGGCGGGCGATCTGACCCCGTGACTTCTTGAGGCCATCGACCGACAGCACCACCAAGATGTCGGGCTCGTCGATGCCGGTGTAGTCGATGGTCTCGGGGCTGACGATGACCTCGGTGACCGAGTGGCCGGTCATCACGGTGATCGGGTAGTCGTCCTTCTGGGTGGCGTTGAGGCCGGCCATCATGGCCGCCTGGGCGAATAGGGTGGCCGCCGAGCGCACCTTCTCACCGGCGCTGCCGGCGATGACAATACCTGTCTGGCGGGTGACCTCGTTGCCGTAGCGGGTCTCCAGGCTAGGTGTGGCTTTTTTCGGCGTTGGCGTCATGCGCAGGCTCTCGCCGAGTTCGGGACGGGGCTTGTCGACAATCAGGCCGGTTTCCAGGCCGCTGCGGTCAATCAGGTCGAACAGGCTCTTCTTGTTGAACTTGTTGCGCGGCACGTAATAGGCGGTGCACAGGTTCCAGATGTCGAGCACGGCGAAGCCCGGCTGCTCGATGGCCTCGGCGATACGGCCGGGCAGGTCCTTGTCGTAGATCGTGCCGCGATAGGCCCAGGGCGCGCCGGCGGCGCCAACCACGCCGCAAAGGTCCATGGCGACTTCCTGGTTGCCGCCGGGGGTGGTGGCGGTGTGGCCGTCCATCGGCGTGGTCACCGAATGCTGGCCGCCGGTCATGCCGTAGTTGAAGTTATTGGCGACCACCAGGGTGACGCCGATATTGCGCCGCGCCACGTTGAGCAGATGCGCCCCGCCGATACCGCAGCCGCCGTCGCCCATGAGCACCACCACGGTGAGCTCGGGGCGGGCCAGCTTGAGACCGCAGGCATAGGTCAGGGAGCGGCCGTGAAGGCCGTGGAAGCCGTGGGTCACGAAGTAGCGGTCGGCCAGGCCGATGCAGCCGATGTCGGTCACGACCACCACCTTGTTGGCCGGGCGCTGGAGCTTGACCAGGGCCGCATCAAGGGCCTTGATCAGCGGGTCGTGGCCACAGCCGGGACAGAACGGCAGGGGGCCGAGCTTGTCGGTCAGGTAGGTCTCCATGGCGTTGATGTTCATGCCAGGTCTCCCTGCTCGATAATCTCGCGCGGCGATATCAGGGTGGTGTCCATCTTGTTGATGCCCATGATCTCGACATCGGCCGGGGCCAGCCGTTCGACTTCGCGGATGTATTGGCCCAGGTTGAGCTCCGGCACCACGACCTTGTCGATGCCCGCCATGGCCTCGCGCAGCGCCGTTTCGGGCACCGGATACAGGGTCTGCAGGGTCAACGACGAGACCTTGGCGCCGGCGGCCCGGGCCTCGCGCAGCGCCACCGCCACCGAACGCGAAGCGACGCCGTAGCTCACCACCAGGGTGGTGGCGCCGTCCTCCCTGTCGTGCCGGTAGAGCGCAATGTCGTCGGCGGCCTCGTCAATTTTGGCGGCGTAGTGCTCGATCATGGTCTGGATGGTCGCCGGGTCGGCGGTCAGGAAGCCCGCCTTGTCGTGGGTCGAGGTGGTGTAGCGGGCAATATGATCGCCGCCGAAATCGGCCATGGCCGGAACCTCGTCGGGGGTCTCGAAGAAGTGTGGCAGGTACCCCTCGTTGCCGTTGAAGGTCTTGCGCTCGATTGACGGCGGCAATTCGATGGCGTCGAGATCGACGCTTTCCCGGGTCATGGCGATGTCTTTGTTGGTCAGGATGAACACCGGGGTGCGGTACTGCTCGGCCAGGCTGAACGCCCGGTAGGTCAGCTCATAAGTCTCGGCCACCGTGGCCGGGCACAGCACAATGACCGGCAGGCCGCCGGAGGTGCCCCAGCGGGCGAACAGCACATCGCCCTCGGCGCCCTTGGTCGCTGAGCCGGTGGCCGGGCCCTGGCGCTGGACATCGACGATGACCAGCGGGGTCTCGCCGATGATGGCGAGGCCGATATTCTCGCTGCACAGGCTGATGCCCGGACCGCTGGTGGCAGTGAGGGCCTTGTGGCCGGCCATGGAAGCGCCGATACAGAAGCCGATGGAGGCGATTTCGTCTTCGCCCTGGATGGCGATACCGCCGGCCTCGGGCATGTGCTTCAGCATGTGCTGGAAGATCGACGACGCCGGGGTGATGGGATAGCCGGCGAAGAACCGGCAGTTGGCCGCGATTGCGCCGCGCACCAGGGCTTCGTTGCCTTCAAGGAATTCAAGCGCCATCTATTTCCGCTCCCGTTGATACTGACCCCTATTTTGGCATTCCCGGCCGGGAATCAGTATGACATAAATCATTGGCGCTTCCGGTCGCCGCCAATCCCCGTTATATGCAGCGGTCATGGCGCCACCGCTTCTCACCCTTCAGAACATCAACCTCAGCTTCGGCGGCACGCCGCTGCTCGAGGGCGCGGCGCTGTCCATTGCGCCCGGTGAACGGCTGTGCCTGGTCGGGCGCAATGGCTCGGGCAAGTCGACCCTGCTCAAGATCGCCGCCGGCCTCATGGAGGCCGACCAGGGCGAGCATTTCGTCCAACCCGGCAGCACCATCCGCTATCTGCCCCAGGAGCTCGCCATCAGCGGCCATGACACGGTGCTGGCCTATGTGGAAAAGGGCCTCGAATCCGGCGACGACCCGTACCGGGCCGCCTACCTGCTGGGCCAGCTCGGACTTACGGGCGACGAGCATCCCGGCCACTTGTCCGGCGGCGAGGCGCGCCGCGCGGCCCTCGCCCGGGTGCTGGCGCCGGTGCCCGATATCCTGCTGCTCGACGAGCCGACCAACCATCTCGATCTGCCGACCATCGAATGGCTCGAGGCCGAGCTTGCGACCATGCGTTCCGCCCTGGTGCAGATCAGTCATGACCGGCGCTTTCTCGAGGGCCTCGCCGTGGCCACCGTGTGGCTCGACCGCGGCGTCACCCGGCGTCTCGACCAGGGCTTCGCCAAATTCGAGGCCTGGCGCGACGACATCCTCGAACAGGAGGTGCTCGACCGCCACAAGCTCGACCGCCAGATTGTCCGGGAGGAGCACTGGCTGCGTTACGGCGTTACCGCCCGGCGCAAGCGCAACCAGGGGCGCCTGCGGGCGCTCAGCAACCTGCGCCAGGAGCGCCGCGACCAGCGCGCCGTCCCCGGCCGGACCAAGCTGGTGGCGACGGCAGGCGACGTGGCGGGCAAGCTGGTCGCCGAGGCCGAGGCGGTGTCGAAGTCCTACGACGGGCGGGCTATCGTCAAGGAGCTGGATTTGCGTATCCAGCGCGGCAGCCGCATCGGCATCGTCGGCGCCAACGGGGCCGGCAAGACCACGCTGCTCAACCTGCTGGCCGGCACCCTGACCCCCGACGAAGGTTCCGTTCGCCTCGGCGCCAGCCTGCAGATGGTGTCTTTGGACCAGCGCCGGGAAAGTCTCGACCCAAACTGGACCCTGACCGAGGCCCTGACCGGCGGCAAGGGCGACATGGTCGTGGTCCAGGGCCAGGCGCGCCACGTGGTCAGCTATATGAAGGATTTCCTGTTTACGCCGGAACAGGCGCGCACGCCGATCAGCGCGCTCTCCGGTGGCGAGCGCGGCCGGCTCATGCTGGCCCGGGCCCTGGCGCGACCGTCGAACCTGTTGGTGCTCGACGAGCCGACCAACGATCTCGATCTCGAAACCCTGGACCTGCTCCAGGAGATGCTGGCGGACTATGCCGGCACTCTGCTGCTGGTCAGCCACGACCGTGATTTTCTCGACCGGGTGGTGACCTCGGTGGTCGCCGCCGAGGGCGATGGCCGGTGGATCGAATACGCCGGCGGCTATAGCGACATGATGGCCCAGCGCGGGCCGGGGATTAAGCCACGGGAGGTGGTCGCGCCGGCGGCGAAAGCCGCGCCGAAGCCGGCCCCGGCTAGAACCAACAAGCGCCGGCTGTCATTCAACGACAAACACGCTCTGGAGACCCTGCCCGGCCGTATTGCCGCGTTGGCGGCGGATATCGCGCGGCTCCACCAGAGCCTTGACGACGCCGGCCTCTACGCCCGCGATCCGGACGCTTTCGCCGCCAGGACCGCTGAGCTGGAAACAGCCGATGCCGACCTCGCCGCCGCTGAGGAGCAGTGGCTGGCGCTGGAGATGCTCAAGGAAGAGATCGAGGGTGCCTGATATTTGCGTCGATGCCGACGCCTGCCCGGTGAAGGACGAGGTCATGCGGGTCGCGTTGCGTCACGGCATCATAGTCCACTACGTGAGCAATGCCTGGATGCGCCTGCCGGAAAGCCCGCTGGTCAACCGGGTCGTGGTGTTCGACGGTTTCGACGCCGCCGCCGACTGGATCGCCGAGAATATTGTTGCCGGCGATATCGCCATCACCGCCGATATCCCCCTGGCTGCACGCTGCCTTGAGAAGCTTGTCCGGGTCATCGGCCCCACCGGCCGTCCCTTCACCGAGGACGGCATCGGCACCGCCCTGGCCATGCGCGAACTCAAGGGCCATCTCCGCGACACCGGCGAAATCAGGGATCATGGCCCGGCCTTCACGAAGAAGGATCGTTCGAACTTCCTCCAAGCTCTGGACCGGGCCGTTCAGGCGGCGGGCTAACCCGCGCGCAGGCGTTTGGGCAGGCTGACCAGGGCGACGCCGGCGACGATCAGGGTGAGGCCGCCGAGCAGGGTCGGGGTCAGGGCTTCGCCGAGCGCCAGGGCCGAGAACAGCACCCCGGACACCGGAATGGCGAGGGACGCGGTCGAGGTCGTGACCGCCGGCAAGGCGCGCATCACCGTCAACATGGCCCAGAAGCAGAAGGCCGAGGCGACCACCCCATTGTAGGCCAGATTAGCCGCCAACCAGCCCGACCACTGGATGGCGCCGGCGTCCTCGACGACCAGGGCGCCGCCGCACAGCAGCACCCCGGCGATGGCCATTTACCACGGCGTCAGGTCGAGCGGCGTGCCGTGCCACTTGTGCTTGCGCACATGGAGGATGGCCAAGGCCCAGACCATGGCCGAGACCGTCAGAATGGCGTTGCCGATCACCGTGTCCGGATCGCTCCAGTCGAAGCCCAATGGATTGAACAATACCGCCAGACCGCTCATGCCGACGGCGATGCCGGCAATCTTGCGCCAGCCCAGGGCCTCGCCGAGCAGCGGCACCGCCAGGGGCGCCACCCACAGGGGCGTGGTGTAGGACAGCAGGGCGGCGCGGCCGGCCTCGACATAGGTCAGGCCGACGTACATCAGCGCCGTTGTAAAGGTCATGTGCAGCAGGCCGACGCTAAGCACTACCGGCCAATCATGGCGTGGCGGCAGCCGCCGCCGCCCCAGGATCGCGAGCAGGGCGAACAACACCGCCGCGCCGATAGCCATGCGCAGGCCGCCGAACCACACCGGCGAAATAGATTCGAGGCCGACCTTCATGATAGGCCAGTTGGCACCCCACAGCACCACCACGGCGCCGAGCAGTAGAAAGGCGCGCTTCGTGGTAACGACGCCGGTACTAGAGGGCGTCGACAATGGCCCCGCCCAGGTCGGCGGTGTTGGCGGTGCTGCCCAGGTCCGGCGTGCGGCAGGCGCCGTCGGCCAACACCCGCTCAATGGCGCCGACCACGGCGGCGGCGGCGTCGCCGTGGCCGAGATGCTCCAGCATCATGGCGCCGGACCAGATCTGGCCGATAGGATTGGCGATGCCCTGGCCGGCGATGTCCGGGGCCGAGCCGTGCACCGGTTCGAACATGGAGGGCTGGCTGCGATCCGGGTTGATATTGCCCGACGGCGCGATACCGATGGTACCGGTAACCGCCGGGCCCAGGTCCGACAGGATGTCGCCGAACAGGTTGGAACCGACCACCACGTCGAACCAGTCCGGATGGAGCACGAAATTGGCGGTCAGGATGTCGATGTGGAACTTGTCCGTGGTGATGTCACCATAGTCCGCCGCCATGGCCGCGAAGCGCTCGTCCCAATAGGGCATGGTGTGGATGATGCCGTTGGACTTGGTTGCCGAGGTCAGGTGCTTGGCCGGCCGGCTCTGGGCCAGCTCAAAGGCGTAGCGCATGATGCGGTCGGTGCCATGGCGGGTGAAGATCGATTCCTGAATCGCCATCTCACGCTCGCTGCCCTCGAACATGCGGCCGCCGATCTCGGAATACTCGCCCTCGACGTTCTCGCGCACGATCCAGAAATTGATATCGCCGGGTGCGCGGCCGGCCAGGGGGCAGTTGACGCCCTCGAACAGGCGCACCGGGCGCAGATTGACGTATTGGTCGAAATGACGCCGGATGGGGATCAGCAGCCCCCATAGGGAAATATGGTCGGGTACGCCGGGAAAGCCCACGGCGCCAAGGAATATGGCGTCGTGGCCGCTGATTTGCGCGATGCCGTCCTCGGGCATCATGTGGCCGGTGGCATTATAGGTCTCGCAGCTCCAGTCGAAGTGGTCCCAGGCGAAGTCGATGCCGAACTTGGCGCCGACCGCGTCGAGCACGCGAATGCCTTCGGGCACCACTTCCTTGCCGATGCCGTCACCGGGAATGACGGCGATGCGATAAGTTGTCATGACGTTTTATCCTATAGGCGTGCCGGGCTGGCCCATATCCCAGTACAGCCCGGTCATGAGTTCCAGCGCCTGGCGCGTGGTGGCTTCGAGAATGTGTTCGTTGGGTGCGTGTTGCGAGCACGACGCGTAGGAGTGGGGTACCCAGATGGTGGGCAAGGCGAGCAATTCGGAAAACACGTCGTTGGGCAGGGAGCCGCCGAGATTGGGCAGCACCGCCGTCTGCTGGCCCGTGGTGGTGTTGATCGAGGCCACCGCCCACTGGGCCCAGGGATGGTCGGGGTCGAGGCGGGTGGCCATCATGTAGTCTGGTTCAGGGGTAATTTCGACCATGGCGAAGCCTCGGTCGTCAAGAAATCGGCGCAGCGCCGGCATGAATTCATCGACGTCGCAGGGCGGCACCCAGCGAATGCCGCAATGGGCCGTGGCCCGCGGCGGCACCGCATTGGCCGGGTTGTCCGGATTGCCGGTCTTGAAGGCCAGCACTTCGAAGGAGTTCCAGGCAAAGACTTTTTCGGCCGCGCTGAGGCCCGGTTCGCCCCAGTCCGGATCAATTTCCGGAGCCTTCTCGCCGCCGTCGATCTCCAGTCCGGCCACCGCGTGGCGCACGGAATTGGGAATCGCCGGCGGCCGCCACTCGGGTATGAGGATTTCGCCGCTGGCGCTGGTCAGGCTGGCGATGGCGTGGGCCAGGATGATGCCAGGATTAGCCAGCAAGCCGCCCCAGTTACCGGAATGGTGGCCGCCGTCGCGCAGATCAACTGTCAAGTCGAAACTGAAGGTGCCGCGCGAGCCGAGGAAGATGGTCGGCCGGTCCGGCGCCAGACGCGGCCCGTCGGAGGCGATGAAGACATCGGCGGCGAAGCGGTCGCGCTCGGCGTCGCAGAACTCACGCAGCCCTGGTGAGCCGGCCTCCTCGCCGGTCTCGATCAGCACCACCGCGTTGAACCCGAGACTGCCGCGCTCCGCCAGCACCGCGTCCATGGCGGCTAGGTTGATGCTGTGCTGACCCTTGTTGTCGGCGGTGCCGCGGCCGTACCAACGCTCGCCGCGCTTGGTCAGGGCCCAGGGGTCGAGGCCGTCCTGCCACTGGTCATCGTAACCGGGCACCACATCACCGTGGCCGTAGCCCATGACCGTGGGCAAATCGTCGCCCTCGCGGCGCTCGGCGACCAGAAACGGCCCGCCGCGCTCGACCGGGTTGTCGAAAGTCCGGCAGGTAAAGCCCAGGGCCTCGAAGCCGGGCTCCATTTCGGCGCTTAGGTAGCGGTGCAACTCATCGCGGCGGTCAGCGCGCTGGCTCTCCGTATGGATTGCCACCCGGCGCGCCAGATCGGCGAAGAACCCGCCGCTGTCGAAATGCTCGCCGATCCGCGCGATGGTGGCGGCGGGGCTCATGCCGCCGGCTTGATACCGAGGATTTCCCGGGCCCGGGCCGGCTCCACCGGTTCGGCGCCCTGGCCACGGATGATCTCCACCGCCTTATCGACCAGCTTGCCGTTGGTGGCGAACACGCCCTTTTCCATATAGAGGTTGTCCTCGAGGCCGACCCGCACGTTGCCGCCCAGTTCGACCGCCGTGCCGGCCATGGTGAACTGCTGCCGCGAAATGCCGAAGGCGCTCCACTTGGTGCCCTCGGGTAACAGGCTCTTGAGGAACGTCATGGCTTCGACACTGGCCGGCGAGGCATAGGGAATGCCGAGGCAGAGCTGGAACATGGGCGGCGCGTCGACTAGGCCTTCCTTGAGCAGCTCATGGGCGAAGATGATATGGCCGGGCTCGAACACCTCGATCTCCGGCTTGACCCCGGCGGCCTGGATGCGCTTGGCCATGCGGCGCAGGTGATCGGGGGTGTTGATGAACACGTTGGTGCCGAAATTGAAGGTGCCGACGTCGAGGCTGCAAATTTCCGGGCGCAGTTCCTCCACATGGGCGACCCGCTTCTCGGGCTGCCAGAAGGTCATGCCCGGGGCCGACACGGAAGGGTCGTCGTCGCTTGGCGCATAGCGGCCGCCGAAGCCGGTGGTCAGGTTGATCAGCACGTCGCTGCCGCTGTCGCGCACCCGCTCGACCACTTCGCGGTAGAGTTCCACATTGCCTCGCGGCATGCCGGTTTCCGGATCGCGCACATGGACATGGACGATGGCGGCGCCGGCGGCGCGGGCCTCAAGGCAGGTGTCGGCGACCTGGGCCGGGGTAATGGGGTAATCGGGATGCTTGCCGTGGTTCTGATGACCGCCGCTGACAGCGCAGGTGACGATGACTTCTTGTGACATGAGGTAACTTCCTTTTCCCGATTGATTTGGCACTCGAAACCTACGCCCGGTAGCTGACGTGGGCAACTGCTGTCTGGCTGTTGCGATAGCGAACCTGCTACCATGGCGGCGGCGCGAATCACCATAGTGGAACCGGTTTTGGAGTCGACGATTGTTCAGTGAGATTCCGGCGCCGTTATTTGCCTTGGCGGCGAGCGTTATCTTCGCCATCGGGGTCCAGTTCCAGCATCTCGGACTGACACGGGTCGGGTCGCGATCCGGCGCCGCCATATCGATTTTCTCGTCCATGGTACTCTATTGGTTGGTCTCGCCGTGGATGCTCGACGGCGCCCATTGGAGCCATCCGGCGGTGTTTTTGTTTGTCGCCATCGGGCTGTTTCGCCCGGCGCTTTCGGCCAATCTGGCGGTCGCTGGCATGCGCCACCTGGGCCCCACCTTGGCAACCACCTTGAGTTCGGTCTCGCCGGTGTTCAGTGTCGCCATGGGTGTGTTGTGGCTTGGTGAGGCGCTCAACTGGGCGACTGTACTGGGCACCGCCGGCATCATCGCGGCGGTGGCCATGCTGGCCAAACGTGACAGCAAAATACCCGTCACCTGGCCGCTGTGGGCGCTCGCCCTGCCGGTGGCCGCGGCGGCGGTACGCTCGATCGGCCATGTGTTGTCGAAAATCGGCATGGAGAGTATCCCCGACCCCTATTTCGCCGGTCTGGTAGGCTTCACCGTATCGACTATGGTGATGCTGGTGGTCCAGAAGCTGAAGCCCGAACCCCAACGTATCCGGTGGCGCAGCCGCGAGCCTTATTGGTTTGTGCTCGGAGGCGCGACTATGGGAATAGCGTTGTTGTGCCTCAACACGGCGCTGATGCGCGGTGAACTGGTCACCGTGATTCCCATCGTCGCCACCTCGCCGGTATTCACCATGCTGTTGAGCATCTATGTGTTCCGTAAGGAAAAATTGACGCCCCGCATCATCCTCGCGGTTCTGGTGGTGGTGCCGGCTGTAATCCTTATCGCGCTTAACCGGTAGCTGGTTTTGACGCTCACCTCCGGTGAGCTGCGTTCAATCGCCCAACCTTGTATTTACAAAAACTGGGGCTCTCGCCGAACGGTCGGCGGCCCCCGGTCGGGGCTGAAGGTGTCACGGGCTAGCGAACACCAACTCGCTGGTGAAGTCGACGCCTGCCTCGAAGCGGTGGATACGGTAGGCCGGGCAGGCGGCCATGGCCTCGGGATATTCACCTTTGCGCAGATCGATGGCCACGGACGGCTGGGTGCTGGCCGGGACGCCGCCGACAACCGCGTTGGCGAGCCGGTGGGCGTGGCCGCAGAACATGTGGACCAGATGCGGGTGGCGGCCGAGCACCGCCGCCAATTCGTCCACCGCTCCTGGGCGAACGTACTGGAGCGGCTGAACCGGGCTCTCCACGGGGAACGGCGGGTGAGGCAGGAAGATCGCCGTGGCCGTGGCCGTGGCGGCCGTCAGGACGGCGTCGAGGGTGGCCAGGCGCCGAGGGCTGAAATCACCCATGGCGTGGCTGTCGCTCAGGCTGTCCATGGCGACCAGCCGCACCGGGTGATCGTCCACCGCGTAGGGCACGGCGTCGTCGTGGCCATCGCGGTTGCCCGGCGTAGTGTAGAGCGGCACGGGCAACGCCGCCATGATCTCGCGGGCGTGGGCGAATTCGTCGGGCCGGTCGTTCTGGGTCATGTCACCGGTGTGGATGACCGCCTGGGACAGGGGGTCGAGGCTGCAAATATGGGCAACGCAACGGCGAAGATTATCGGCCCTCGCCTGGCCGATTAGCCCGCGATCGCCGGGGGCCATGATGTGGCTATCGGTTATCTGGGCGAGAACATGGTAGTTTGGTTCTACCCGGCCCCCAAATCGTCGCGGGAGCGGGCGATAGCGGCCTGTAGGACGTCGGGCTTCATGGTCAGGGTTGGCTCGTTGAACATGACATTCTTCATCCAGTCGAAGCCCAGGGCCAGCAGCATTTCGTCGTCGGTCTTGAGCTGCTCGACGATGTCCGGGTCGATTTCGTAGGTCTCGAGAAACTTGGTCTCGAAGACGAAGCGGCGGAACCCGGCCGGGTCGGTCGAGACCATGAAGAACATCTGCTTGGTCTGGGCGCTGGGCGCCGTGCCCTGGGGGCCGCCGATGGACATCCACGACACCATCTTCATGAGAATGTCGATCCAGCCGCGGTTTTTCTCGTCGTAGGGCTCGATGCCCTGGTCGCGGCGGAACTCGGACACCGATTGCAGATTGTCCTCGGCGTGACCCTTGCAGTGGGATTCCTTGACCAGGAAGTAGAAGTCTTCCTTGGCGTCGGCGTCCTTCATCTTGATGGCGGCGAGGCCCAGGGGGTAGTAGCGGCAGGTCGCCGGGCGGTCGTCGTAGACCGTGCAGCCGGCCTCATGGTCGAGAAAGACGCAGGCGCCGTCACCGGCCTTGCCGGCCATCTTGAGCTTGGCTACGGGCAGGTCGGCCTGCTGCCACATTGCCGGCACCGTGTAGCGTTCGAGGAACTCGGCCGCCGGGGCCTCGAAGCGCCGGGCCAAACGCAGGATATCGAAGGGGGTCAGGGTGACATCGGCGCCGTGGCAGCAGGCGTTCCAGCACGACACGCCCTTGTGGCACGAGAAGCAGAAGCGGTCGTCGGCCTTGAGTCGCACCGGCAATACCGGGTTGCCGTCGTGGCCGCGCACGCCGTCGAAAATATTGACCTCGATCTCGGCGGTATCGCGGCGTGCCGCCTCATGGCGGGCGAGGGCTTCGTCCTCGGGTATGGGTGGGTGTTCGGGTTCGTTGGGGTCTGACATGACTATAGAATGGTTTCGCTAGAATGGTTTCGCCCGGAGCGCTCGTCAACCGAGCGCTCCGGGCGATTTCAATGACGGCCGCGGTTTAGCCGTAGAACTTTTCGACCAGATCCACGTGCGGCACCTTCTTCATGGTCCACTCGCCGGTCTCCGGGTCCATGCGCGAATTGACGAAGACCTTCCAGTTCTCGTCGTCGAGATCGGGGAAGTCGGCGCGATAGAAGAAGCCCGGATAGCGAGTCTCTTCGCGGAACTGGATATGGCGCAGATGCGTCTCCGCCGTGCGCAACCGGTGATAATTCTCCCAGGCGCGCAGCAGCTCGTGGAGGTCCTTGGCGCGTAGGTGAACGCTGTCCTCCTTCAGCATTTCCATGTAGTGGAGGCCCATTTCGAGCAGCTTGGCGTTGGTTTGATAGAATGTCGAGACGCCGGCGACATATTCGTCCATGAGCTTCTGCAAGCGCATCTGGAACATCTTGGGCGTGATGTAATGAGGGTTGATGTCCTCGGCGGTGGTCTTGTCCTTGTGCTCAATATAATTGCGCACCGGCTTGTAGATTTCCTCGGTGATATCGGCGATATCGCCCTTGAGTTCGGGCTTGAAGTCGGTGTGGTCACGGCAGTAGCGCACCATGTTCTTGGCCGCGATGCGGCCCTCGGTGTGGGAGCCCGACGAGAATTTATGGCCCGAGGCGCCGACCCCGTCGCCGGCGGTGAACAGGCCGTTGACCGTGGTCATGCGGTTGTAACCCCACTGCCAGTCGTCCGGCGCGATGTCCGGCGGCCCCGACACCCAAATGCCGCAGCAGCCCGAGTGGGAGCCCAGCAAATAGGGTTCGGTCGGCATCAGCTCCGAGGCGGTTTCCTCGGGGCGGATGTTGGTACCGGCCCAGATTCCGGCCTGACCGATGCACATGTCGAGGAAGTCTTCCCAGGCCTCGGCCTCGAGATGCTTGACCTCTTGCGGGGTCATGTTCTCGGCCAGATTGGCCATCGCCGTGGGCGTGTCCATGAGGATCGGTCCGCGTCCTTCCTTCATCTCCTTGAGCATGGCGTGGTTGCGTAGACAGGTCGGCACCACGGCGGCGGTGTCGTAGGGTGCGAAGTCCTTCAGCATGTCGGCGTTCTTGGTCATGTAGTCTTCGCCGAAGCCGTTGGTCGCCTTCGACTTGAAGAGCAGGAACCAGGCGCCCACCGGGCCGTAGCCGTCCTTGAAACGGGCCGGTACGAAGCGGTTCTCCATCATCGTCAGTTCGGCCCCGATCTCGGCCGCCATGGCGTAGGTCGAGCCGGCGTTCCACACCGGATACCAGGTACGG
>CAZYDR010000051.1:0-26243 GCA_964645285.1 uncultured Alphaproteobacteria bacterium | reverse complement strand
GCTTTCCGGTGGCCAGCAGCAGCGCGTGGCGGTCTCCCGGGCGCTGGTCTTCCAGCCCAAGCTGGTGCTCATGGACGAGCCCCTGGGGGCGCTCGACAAGCAGCTTCGCGAAAAAATGCAGCTTGAACTCAAGCACATTCACGAGTATGTCGGCGTGACCTTTGTCTACGTCACCCACGACCAGTCGGAAGCCCTGACCATGTCGGACCGCATCGTGGTGTTCGACGACGGCACGGTGCAGCAGTTGGCCTCGCCCTCGGAACTTTACGAAAAGCCCGAAAATTCGTTCGTCGCCCAGTTCATCGGTGAAAACAATCGACTCGACGGCAAGATCGCCGCGATAAACGGCGACACCTGCAGCGTCGAGGTCGAAGGCGGCATGGTCGAGGCCCTGGCCGTCAACATCGAGGGTGTTGGCTCCAATACCCTGTTGTCATTGCGCCCTGAAAGCGTGCTGATAAACCCGCCCGCCGGCAGTTGCCCAAGCAACTTCGACGCCCGCGTCGAAGAACTCATCTATCTTGGCGATCACACCCGGGTCCGGGTTACCGTCTGCGGCACCGACGAATTTGTCATCAAGGTGCCGCGAACCGAATCGGCGCCAAGTCTCGAAGTCGGCCAGACATTGCCCATCGGCTGGCAGAGCGCGGAATGTCGGGCACTCGATCCGATAGAAATTGCGTGATGTCTCGCCGTTTCTGGACGTCACGACTAAGCCAAGCGGCCAATAACAAGACGGGAAACAATCCCGAGCACCATACGAAATTAGCCGCCGGCATCCGCCGGCAAGTCACCATAGGGAGAAATCACCCATGCTAAACGTCATCAAATATTCGATCTTGACGCTCGCCGGTGCCGCCATTCTTGGCGTTACCGACCCGGCGCCAAGTTATTCGCAAGAAATTACCGTCTCATCCTGGGGCGGCGCTTACAGCATGAGCCAGCGCAAGGCCTATTACGAGCCCTTCACCGCTGAGTTCGGCATCACCGTCCTCGAAGACGAGTGGAACGGTTCCATGTCGGTTGTTCGCGCCATGGTCGACACCGGCAACTATAAGAGCCATGTGTTCGACGCCGAGACCTCGGACGTTCTCGAGGGCTGCGACGACGGTTCCCTCGAGGAGATCGACTACAGCCGCATCGGCGGCCGTGACCAATTCATCCCCGGCGCCGCGCTCGACTGCGGTGTCGGCACGATCACCTGGTCGACAATCTATGCCTATGACGGCGACGTCTACCCCGAAGGCGGACCCCGGCCGACCACCATCGGTGATCTGTTCGATGTCGAGAAGTTCCCGGGTCCGCGGTCTCTGTACCGCAACCCCGATCCGCTTCTCGAATGGGCTCTGATGGCCGATGGCGTGCCGATGGACCAGATCTTCTCGACTCTCGAGACCGAAGCCGGCCTTGACCGGGCCTTCGCCAAGCTCGATGAGATCAAGCCCCACGTTAAGGTTTGGTGGACCGCCGGCGCCCAACCCCCACAACTTCTCGCCGACAAGGAAGTCGCCATAGCGTCGGCGTGGAATGGCCGTATTTTCAACGCGGTGAAGAACGAAGGTAAAAACTTCGTCATCGTGTGGGATGGTCAAATCCTCGACATGGACTACTGGATGATCCCCAAGGGTCACCCGGAACTGGATCTGGCGTACAAGTTCATTGAGTTCGCCAGCCGCCCCGAAGTCATGGGCAACCAGTCCAAGTTCATCTCCTACGGGCCTACGGTCACCGCGGCCGTGCCGTTCATTGATCCTGCCATTCTCAAGGATCTGCCGACGGCGCCGGCCAACACCCAAAATTATCTCAACGCCAATGTTGAGTTCTGGGCGGATCGCGGCGAAGAGCTCACCGAGCGCTTCGAAGCGTGGCTACAGCAGTAGACGACTCTTTGAGCGGGGGCGGCCTTCGGGCCGTTCCCGTCTCTCTTTCCCGTTAAGGCATTTTATAACCACCGATTGAACTATGGTTGCCACGACTTCCGAAGCAGAGTTGATTCAGTCCGACGACGGCGTACCGCTGAAGCTAAAGCTGGCGCGGGCCGAGCGCATGCGCAAGCTGGGCGCCTTCGCCCTGGTCTGTCCGATGTTCATTTTTTTGGTGGTGACCTTTATTGCACCGATTTTCTCCTTGCTGTCGCTCAGCGTGCAGAACGATGTGGTTCCTGATGCGTTGCCGGAAACGGCCGCGCTGATTCAGCACTGGGACGGCACCGGGCTGCCGAGCCCGGCAATATTCAGGGCCTTTTCGATCGAGTTGGCGGTCGCCAAGAAACAGAAAATTCACGGCAAGATCGGCAAACGGCTCAACTACGAAATCTCGGGCTTTCGCTCTCTGATCAAAAAGACCGCTCGCAGGATACCGCCGCCCGAGACGTCCGATGCCGATATCATCGACGCCTATATCGCCATCGACCCACGGTGGGGAAAGTCCGAGTACTGGAACACCATCAAGCGCTCGTCACCGCAGTTTACCGCGTTCTATTTGTTGTCCGCCATCGACAAGCGAATGGACGCTCAGGGCAATATCGTCCAGGCCCCCAAGGAAGTAACGATCTACGTCCATATGCTCTGGCAGACCGTCTGGATGAGCGGGATCGTCACATTCCTGTGCCTGTTGCTCGGTTTCCCGATTTCCTTCCTGATCGCCACCCTGCCGACCCGCCAGAGCAACATCATGCTGATGCTGGTGCTGCTGCCGTTCTGGACCTCTCTGCTGGTCCGCACCACGGCCTGGGTGGTGTTGCTGCAGACCGAAGGACTGGTCAACGACCTGGCGGTGCTGCTCGGATTCTGGGAAAGCGACGCGCGCGTCCAACTCATTCACAATCGCCTCGGCGTCTATATCGCCATGGTCCACATCCTGTTGCCGTTCATGGTGCTGCCGATCTTCGCGGTCATGAAGGGCATTCCGCCCAGTCACTACCGGGCGGCGGTGTCCCTGGGTGCAAATCCCGTGCGCTCCTTCATCATCGTCTATCTGCCGCAGACCATCCCGGGTATCGGCGCCGGGGTGCTTCTGGTATTCATCATTTCGCTGGGCTACTACATTACGCCGGCCCTGGTCGGGGGACCCAAGGACCAGATGTTGAGCTTCTTTATCGCTCTAAACACCAATGTCACTGTCAACTGGGGACTGGCCGCCGCGCTCAGCGTGGTCCTGCTCAGCATCGTGGCGGTGTTCTTCGCCATGTACAACCGGTTGGTCGGCGTCGATAACCTGAAGCTGAATTGAACCATGGCACTGCCTCCGTACACGACCCCGCTCGAACGCACCTGGCACTATACCCTGCGTGGCGCATGCGCCCTGATCTTCCTGTTTTTGATCGGCCCGATCATCGTGATCATACCGCTCTCGTTCAACTCGGAGCCGTATTTCACCTACCCCATGGCCGGCTATTCCTGGCGGTGGTACAACGAGATTTTTGGCGACGGCCCGCAGGCGACCCTGTGGCAGCGCTCAATTGTCAACAGCATCATCGTCGGAATTTTCGCGGCTTTGCTGGCGACCCTTCTCGGTACGGTGGCGGCTCTGGGTATGACCCGGGCAAAGTTCCCGTTCAAGGGCCTGGTCATGGCAGTGCTGATTTCGCCGATCATCGTGCCGATCGTCATTACCGCCGTGAGCATGTTCTATTTCTACGCCAAGGTCGGGCTGGTCAGTAATCTGTTTGGCATCATTCTCGCCCACGCCGCCCTCGGCGCGCCCTATGTGGTCATTACCGTAAGCGCGACCCTGGTCGGCTTCGATCAAAACTTGGTGCGCGCTGGCGCCAGCCTAGGGGCTGGGCCAATACGCGTGTTCTTCGTGGTCACCTTGCCTATCATCCTACCTGGCGTGGTCTCCGGCGCGTTGTTTGCCTTCGCCGCCTCGTGGGACGAGCTGGTGGTGGTGATGTTCCTCGCCTCGACCGAGCAGCACACCGTGCCGCGTCGCATGTGGAGCGGCATTCGCGAGCTCATCAGCCCGACCATCACGGCGGCTGCGACCATGCTGATTATCCTGTCGATCTGTCTGATGGCGACCATGGAAGGCCTGCGCCGGCGCAGCGAGCGCATACGCGGCATTACCCACCGCAAGGAATAGCCGCCACGTCCGTCGCTGGTTTTTGACAACGAATGCTAAAACTTTTCCTGGTAGAGGTGTATGGTCGTGCACCGGTTTAACGTCGAGAGTTCGAGGGTTGGCGCAAATGTTTCGCGATAATTCGTTGATGCCGAAGGAGGCCATCCGCCTCTCGGCCCTTGGCCTGTTGAGCCAGGGCCCCATGAGTTATGCGTCGGTAGCCAACGAGGTTCGCCACTTCACCACGCGCTTCTGGGGACCGACGCTCGACGTTATGGCGTCGTCGATCGAGCTCATGCGCCTGGAAGGACTGGTCGAGGCCGAGGGCGAATCCGCCACCGCCGGTGAAGCCATGCTCCACCTGACTGACGCCGGCCGCACCGAGCTTCAGGAACTTCTCAGCGCCACCGTGCGGGTTCCCGCCAGCGATTTCAACAAGCTGGTGGTCGCCCTCAAGCTCCGCTTCATGCATTTGCTGCCCATGGCGCAACAGCGCGATCAGGCCGAGGGGCTGATTGAAATGCGCCAGGGCGAACGGGCCCGCCTGATCGACCTGCGCGCCAGCCACGCCAACGACGACGGCTACCTGCCGCGCTGGCTGGATCGCGAAATCAGCCATGTCGAGGACGACCTCGCCTGGCTGGAGGAACTCGCCGCCAGCCTGAAAGACAGTTGAACCGGCTTTAGCGTCTTAGGTTCCGCTAGTCAAAAATCGTTACGCAGGATGGGTGCATCCTTGCCTTCGCATTTGCGATAGACCGCCGAATACATGTTCCACCACATATTGCGGCCCTCCGGGGACGCCCTGTGAAGGCTCTGGCGATGGTCATCGTCGCGGGCAAAGGCGCTGGCCGCCTGCCACCCGGTCTCCGCATGGGCCTCGTCGGCCTCGATATGGATTGAGAAGTACTGGGCCTCTGCATCGCTATAGTCGTAGTGCTCCTTGAGGCCCTTGGTGACGCCGTCGCAGAAGTCAGTAAACATGTCCTCGATACCCAATGACACGAAGCACAAGGCGTCGAGCCAGCCGCCGCGAATGGCGTAGGCCGAGACCGTATCGGGATAGATCTTGGTCTCCAGCAGCATGGGCCGGGCATCGATATCTTCCTCGCTGAAGCCGGCTGCCGCACCGGCTCGCAACGCCAACTCCCAGTGAGAAGGCTCCGCCGCGGTGCCGCAGAGTTCGCCGAACAGGTTCGCCGCAGGTCTTTCCTTACCTGCCGGGGCGCCTGGGAAATGATCAGGGCCAGGGACGAAATCCCCTCGAGCACTGTGAACTTCAGTTGAGCACTGATTTCAGCGATGGTCTCGGACTTCAGGCTGCCATCAACGAAGCCGCTGTACAGCGGATGATGGCTCACCGACTGGCTCTGAATCTCTTCGCGCAACTCACTCCAAAATGGGTCAAGCGCCTTCTCGTCCTCCCACACGGGTTATTGTTTCATCGGGCGTCGTCTCAGTGTCGCCAATAAGAATTTGCAGCGCCATGGATTTCCCGTCAACATGGCCTTACGCAAAGTTTCAAAATTCCCTATGGAGGACACCATGGAGGGGAAGAATTTCTCTGGCTATGACACCCAGGATATCTGGGAGAAGGACCGCGACCACTACATCCACCCGTGGACCAACTACGCCACCTTCGAGGATGAGGGCTCCGACATCATGGCGGAGTCCGACGGCGTCTACGTCTACAACTCCGAAGGTGACAAGTTCATCGATGGCATCGGCGGCTTGTGGTGCGTCAACATCGGCTATGGCCGCGACGAAATGGCTCAGGCCATGGCCGATCAGGCGCGGCGTATCTGCTACTACTCGACCTTCACCCACATGACCACACCGCCCGCGGCATTGCTCGCCGCCAAGCTGGCCGAGCTGGCGCCGGCGCCGCTTAATCACGTGTTCTATGGCACCGGCGGGTCCATGGCCAACGACACGGCCGTGCGCATCATCCACTACTACTTCAACCGCCTCGGTAAGCCGAACAAGAAGAAGATCATCTCGCGGGTCGACGGCTACCACGGCTCGACCTACCTGGCCATGACCCTGACCGGTGTCGAGTTCGACCATAACGGCTTCGATCTCGCGCCTGGCCTGGTCGAGCGGGTCTCGGCGCCCTACTGCTACCGCCGCCCCGACGGCATGACCCTGGATGAGTACTGCGACCAGTTGGTCCAGGAACTCGAAGACAAGATCGTCGAAATGGGCCCCGAAAACATCGCAGCCTTCATCGCCGAGCCGATCATGGGCGCCGGCGGGGTCATCGTGCCGCCGCCGGGCTATCACCAACGCACCGCCGAGGTTTGCCGTAAGTACGAGGTGCTCTACATCTCCGACGAGGTGGTCACCGGGTTCGGCCGGGTCGGGCATTTCTTTGCCTCCGAACCGGTGTTCGGCCTGGTGCCCGACATCATCACCTCGGCCAAGGGCATCACATCCGGTTACCTGCCGCTGTCGGCAACCATGCTGTCGGATCAGATTTATGACGTCATCAGCGTGCCTCAGTCGGAAGGTGGCCTGTTCACTCACGGCTTCACCTACTCGGGCCATCCTGTGGTTTGCGCCACCGCGCTCAAGAACACCGAGATCATGGAGCGCGAGAAGATTTGCGAACACGTCCAGGAGGTCGGCCCCTACTTTGAGGAGCAACTTAACAGCCTGCGTAACCTGGCCATCGTCGGTGACGTGCGCGGCAAGTGCTTCATGATGTGCGTCGAGAACGTCGCCGACAAGGAGACCAAGGCGCTGTTCGAGCCGGACGTCGCCATTGGCGAGCGCATCTCCAAGCACGCCCAGAAACGCGGCCTTATCGTGCGGCCTATCGGCCATCTCAACGTCATGTCGCCGCCGCTGATTCTCAACAAGGGACAGATCGACACCTTCGTCGATATTCTGCGCGAAAGCATTTCGGCGACCCAGGACGACCTGGTCCGCGAAGGCTTGTGGAACGGCTAAAACAAAACTAGGGGCTACAGCCCGCGCCGGCCACAAACCGGGGAACGGCGCGGTCGTAAGTATCAGGAGAAGGAAATAACCATGCCAACGAATTTCGATTACGCCACCGAGGATCTACGGGAAATGGATCGTGAGCACTTGATCCATCCGTTCGCCGACCTCGCCGCCCTCAAGGAAGAGGGCGTCGACACCATCATAGCCGAAGGCGATGGGGTTTACGTCTATGACTCAGAGGGCAACCAGTTCATCGACGGGATTGGTGGTCTGTGGTGCGTCAACATCGGCTATGGCCGCGAGGAAATGGTCCAGGCCATCGCTGACCAGGTCCGGCGCATCCCGTTCTATTCGTCCTTCGTCAATCTGACCAACCCGCCGGCCGCCGAGCTCGCCGCCAAAATCGCCGAGCAGACGCCGGGTAACCTCAATCGCGTCTTCTTCGGCACCGGCGGTTCGGTCGCCAATGACACCGCAATTCGTATGGTGCACCACTACAACAATCGCCGGGGCAAACCCAACAAGAAGCATATCATCAGCCGCGAGCACGCCTATCATGGCTCGACCTATCTGGCGATGACCCTGACCAATCCGGTGTTCCACGCGGACTTTGACGTGGTGTCCGATATCGTCCACCACATTCCGGCACCCTACACCTACCGCCGCCCCGACGGCATGACGGTCGAGGAATTCCGCGACGCCAAGGTCCAGGACCTGGAAGAGAAAATCGTCGAGCTGGGACCGGAAAACGTCGCTGCCTTCATCGCCGAGCCGATCATGGGCGCCGGCGGCAATATCGTGCCGCCCGACGGCTATCACAAGATGACCCGTGACATCTGCACCAAGTACGACGTGCTCTACATCTCTGACGAGGTGGTCACCGCCTTCGGACGGCTCGGCCATATCTTCGCATCCAAGGACGTGTTTGATGTCCAGCCCGACATCATTACCAGCGCCAAGGGCATCTCGTCGGGCTATCAGCCGCTGTCGGCGACCATGGTCTCCGACGAGATTTTCGACGTCATCAGCGCGCCGGGCAGCCATTTCTTCCACGGCTTCACCTACTCAGCCCACCCGGTGGCCTGCGCCGCCGGCCTGAAGAACCTGGAAATTATGGAACGCGAGGACATTTGCGGCCATATCCGCAAGGTTGGTCCGATCTTCGAGCAGACTCTCCACGACCTGAGCGATCTTGAACTCATCGGCAATGTCCGCGGCAAGGGCTTCATGATGTGCATCGAGAGCGTCGCCAACCGCGAGACCAAGGAGCTGTTGCCTGACGAAGTCGACGCCGGTGGCCGTATCGCCAAGGCCTGTCAGAAACGCGGCCTGATCGTCCGGCCCCTAGGTCATCTCAACATCCTGTCACCGCCGTTGACCCTGACCGAGCAGCACATCGCCACCGTCGGCGAGACCCTGCGCGAAAGCGTCACCGAGGTCATGGACGACCTCACCCGCGAAGGCGTCTGGAAGCATTAAAGCGTATCGGTTCGCCGCTCTCCACAGGGCGGTGAACCAGTGTTTCTTTTCAATCGTGGCTCAAGGGGGCATGTGACCATGGCGCACCAGCGCTTTCGCAAATTCAATACCAAGGACATGTACCCCGAGCAGAGCCTCGACAACGACCTCTGCATGGTGGTGCGGGCCGGCAATTACATCTTCATGCGGGGCCAGACCGGCTTCACCCTGGACGGTGAAATGGTTGGCGTCGGCGATGCAGGCGCCCAAGCCGATAACGCCATGAAATGCGTCAAGCAGTTGCTTGAAGAGGCCGGCGGCAAGCTCGATCACATCTGCAAGATCACCGTCTATCTGACTGACCCGCGTTATCGCGAGGACGTCTACCAGGTTATCGGGCATCACCTGAAAGGTGTCTATCCGTGCTCCACCGGCCTGGTGGTTCAGGCTCTGGCAAAGCCCGAGATGCTCATGGAAATCGACGTCGAAGCCGTCGTTCCAGACGAGGCGCCGCGTGGCCGGCCATCGGAGAGGGCCTAGCCATGACCTTCTCCATCTCCGGCCATTGTCCGCGGACCAACATGTTCGGTACGGCGGTAACCTCGTCGAGCGTTTGCGTCGCCGCCCGCTGCGGTGTCTGGGTCCGGGCCGGCGCCGGAGTCATTGCGACGCAGAACATCACCGACCCCCGGCTCGGCGCCATCGGCGTTGACCTGCTGGCTAGAGGCTACAGCGCCCAGGGCGCTATCGATCAAATGGTCGCCTCTAACGCCCACCCGGAGGTCCGTCAGCTCGCCGCTGTCGACCAGGACGGTCGCACCGCCTGGTATTCCGGTTCCGGAACGCTCGGCACCAACCGGGTGGTCGAGGGCGACCGTTGCGTCGCCGCCGGCAATATTCTGTCGTCCGAGGACGTGCCGGCCATGATGGTCGAAGCGTTTTCGGCGTCACCCGACGCCCATCTCGCCGAACGTCTGGTCCAAGGTCTCGAAGCCGGTCTGGCAGCGGGCGGCGAGGAAGGCGATGTGCGTTCCGCCGGGGTCTACGTGATCCACCGCCATCTCTTTCCCATTGTCGATCTGCGAGTCGACTGGCACGACACGCCAATCCCCGAACTGCGCAATGTCTGGGAAACCTACAGGCCGGAAATGGACGCCTACATCACCCGCGCCACCAACCCGGTGGCGGCGCCGTCCTATGGCGTGCCGGGGGATATGTAGCCCGTCACCAGAGCAGCGGTGTGCCGTCGTAGTTCAAGAACCGCCCGTTATCGGCATGACTTGTCGCGGCGATGCTGGCGCGTAGGGCGGTGACACTTTCCTGCGCGGTGATCGGCGCTTCCGGGCCGCCCATGTCGGTGCGTACCCATCCCGGGTGAAACGCCAGCACGGTGATGCCGCGCGGACCCAGATCATGGGCCAGATTTACCGACACCATGTTGAGGGCGGTTTTGCTCGAGCGGTAGATGAACTCGTCGCCCTCGTCGCATTCGGTCAGGCTGGCCATCTGACTTGAGATATTGACGATGGTTCCGGCGTTGCCGACGGCGACGTTATCGACCAGGACTTCGCTAACCCGACAGGGCCCGAAGGCGTTGACCCGCATAGTGTCGGCCCAGGCGTCATAATCCATATCGCCAAAGGTTTGATGGCCGCCACCGCTGACACCGGCATTGTTGATCAGAACATCCAGGGCCTCGCCACCAAGTTCGTCCTTGAGGCCGTCAATGGATTGACGTTCCGCCACGTCGAGGGCGTGGACGACGCCATCATGGCCCGCAAGAGCTTCACTGAGGGCGGCGGCGCCTTGCGGATCGCGGCAGCAGGCGTGGACCCGCCAGCCGTCGGCGGCGTATTGGCGGGAAAATTCCAGGCCGACGCCACGGCTGGCACCGGTAATGAGAACGGTCTTTGTCATGATCAGTTTCCTACCAGGGGGCGATATCGCCGTTGTAGCGCATGAAGGCGCCGCTATGGCTCATGTCGAGGCCTTTGATAACCCGGCGCATGCCGGCAATGCTCTCCTCGGGGGTCAGGTCCGCGCCAGGTCCCGACATATCGGTGGCCACATTTCCCGGCGTCATGGAAGTCACGGTAATGCCGCGATCCTTGAGGCGTACGGCGAGGCCCCACCCGACCATGTTGAGCGCCGCCTTGGTGGTATCGTAGGGATAGTCGCCAATGCCGACCGCCAGGCCCAGGCTGCCGTTGCCGCTGGAAATGTTGACCATGAGCTTCTTGTCGCTGGCCCCTACGTTATCGACGAAGGCCTCGCACATGGCCATGGTGCCGAACACATGGGTCTTGAACTGGGTCATCCACTGGTCGTCGCTGAAGCGACCGTATTTTTCGTCGTCGCCGGCCCACAAGCCGGCGTTGTTGATAAGCAGGTCAATGGGTTGGCCTTCGAGACCGGCGGCCAGGGCCTTGATCTGATCGTGATTGTCGACATCGAGTTGATGAATGGAGAGACGCTCCAGCCCCAACGCCCGCAGCGCCGAATTTGCCGCCGGATTACGCACGCCGGCATGGACGGTCCAGCCCTCGGCGGCGTACTGGCGGACGAACTCGAACCCTATTCCCCGGTTTGCACCGGTCACGAGCATGGTTGGCATTATCGGCTCGCCCTTCCCTGTTGCCGGCGGTTCTTCAAATCCGGTTGTAGTGCCTGAGAAAATCTCGGTGATCCACCGGGCTGGCTTGGTATCCTCGAAGCGCGAGATAATTGCGAACCGCCTCGACGCCACAAACCGGTACGACCGCGAACGCCAGCAACTGAAGGACAAACCGCGCGGTGAACAAGCCGCCCAAGTTGTCACCCATGTTCCCAAACTCCAGAGTGCCTGACAACAACAGCAAAGCGAGAGCCAAAGCCACAAGCACCACGACAATACGCTGCTTGGTCGAGGCATCCTCTCGTGCAGCCATTTCTCGTGGCCATCGGCCAAATCAGCCTCAGGTCGTCGTCTCTTGGATATTCGCACTCGTCCATGGGCGGTATCACCGGGTCAGCAGGAATTTTCTTAGCCTACACCCGATTTTATGCCAGACCACCGGCACATTTTTGCAAAATACGGAACAGGGAGGTTCCCCGTGAAGATTCAGGAATTTAAGAGCAGACTGGCTAACCGCGACATTACCCGGCGTGAGATCAACAAGGCATTGGTCGGGTTTGGCATCGGCGCCATGGCGACGCCTATGCTGAATAACCCGGCGCTGGCGTCGTCGGACCCCAGCGAAGTGGTGATGTACACTTGGTCGGGCTACGAAGTCGAGGGCATGTACCAGCCTTACGTCAAGAAGCATGGGGTGATGCCGTCGTTCAACTTCTTCTCGGGTCAGGAAGAAGCCATGCACAAGGTGCACACAGGCTACGCCGCCGACACCATGCACCCCTGCACCACCAAGACCAAGACCTATCGCGACGCCGGTATCCTCAAGGCTATCGATCCGTCACGGATCGAGGAGTGGGGCAATATCTGGCCGCGGCTGCAGACCATGGCGGGCGTGACCCTCGAGGACGACGGCCTGACCTATCTGACGCCGTTCGACTGGGGCAACACCTCGATCTGCTATCGCACCGACGTCATCGACCGCGATCCCTCGGAAGAGTCATGGAATTGGCTGTTTGATCCCCAGTACGCGGGTCGCGTCGCCATGCAGGACGGCATTGGTAGCATCTCGGCCGGCGCCCTGGCGCTCGGCGTCAAGGATCCCTACCAGATGACCGAAGCCAAACTCGACAAGTCGGTCAAGCACCTCCAGGACCAGCGCGAAATGGTGCGCTTCTACTGGGAATCGCCGACCGAGTTCATCAACGCCATGGCCAACGGTGAAATCGATATGGCCATGTGCTGGAACGACGCCGCGGTATAGCTCAAGCGCGACGGCTATCCGGTGCGCATGGCGGCTCCCAAGGAAGGCATGATCACCTGGGTTTGCGGTCTGGTCATGACCAGCGTCGGCAAGGCTGATGAAGCACTGGTCTACGATGCCCTCAACTCGCTCCTGGCGCCCGAAACCGGCTTCTTCCTGATCGACGAATACGGTTACGGTCACGCCAACGAGAAGGCCTTCGACCTGGTCTCGACCGAGCGTCTCGAGGATCTCGGCATTTCCAATCCGTCGGCATTGATCCAGGATTCGATCTTCGCCTCGCCGAGCCCGATCCGCGATATGTGGGACAAGGCCTGGGAAGACGTCAAGCTGGGCCTCTAGTCACAGCGACGACAAATCGACAATTCAACTGGCCCCGCCTTGTACGGGGCCATTCTCTTGTCCGGACTTTGCTATAACAAAGCCCATGAAACTTGATCGCATCGCGATTACCGGCGGAGCCGGCTGGTTGGGCGGCTACATCGCCGCCGAGGTCGAGCGCCACGCGTCGGTTACCCTGCTCGATCTGGCGCCAGACGATGGCCGGCCCAGTCTCGATGTACTCGACCTCGACGCGGTCATGACGGCACTCGAAGGCCACGACGGAATCATTCATCTGGCAGGCATTGCCAGCGGCGTCGATGCATCGGCCAAGACATTCTTCGAGGTCAATGCACAGGGCACCTGGAACGTGCTCTATGCGGCCCATGGGGCGGGCATTTGCCGGGCCGATATCGCCTCGAGTTTCGCCGCCATCGGCATCGAACACGACAACCTGGCCCACCCGCCACGCTACCTGCCCGTTGATGGAGCCCATCCCCAGTCACCGATTGGCCCCTATGGATTGAGCAAGGCGGTGAATGAGGAAACCGCCCGAAGCTTCGCCCGGCGCGGCGTCACCACCATCGCCTGCCTGCGTCCGACCCTGGTGACTTTGCCCGAGGAGATCGGCACTCTCGACAATCAGGCCAAGCTCAACGACGACGACCCGGCCGGAGACCCGAACGCCTATCCCGGCGTTCTCGAATGGCCACTACCGATCCTGCGTTCCTATGTGACGCCCGAAGACGTGGCGCGCGGCTTCCGGCTATCACTTGAGGCCGACATGGCGCCGTGCGAGATTTTCAATATTGCCGCCGCCGATACCATCGGTCCGGCCCGTAGCCTGGCCCACGCGGCGCGCATCTTCGGCACCCCGCCCGAGGTGCGGAAACCAGACCGCTACGAACAAGACCCTGGCGCCGGGCTTATCGACATTGCCTACGCGCGCGAGATTTTGGGTTGGGAGCCCAAGGGGCGATGGCCGGACGTGGTCGCCCGCCACGCGTCCTAGAAAACGTGCTGGCCGCCGGCGACCATAATCTCGGTGCCCGTCACATAGGTCGAATCTTCGGAACACAGATAATAGATCGCGCCGGCCACGTCCGACGGCACGCCAAGGCGGTGCAGCGGAATGCGCGGGATCATGACTTCGGTCTCGGGCGACAGCATGGCGGTTTCGATCTCACCCGGCGCCACCGCGTTGACCCGCACGCTTAAGTGAGCGAACTCCGCCGCCATTTCCCGGGTCAGGGCGGACAACGCCGCCTTTGACGTGGAATAGGCACTGCCGGCAAAGGGATGAACCCGGTGGCCGGCAATCGACGTAATATTGACGATGGCGCCGGAACCGCGATGCAGGGCGGATGCGAAACCCCGAGCCAGGCGTAACGGCGCGAAGAAATTAAGCTCGAAGACCTCTCGCCACACATCGAAATCCGCATTGAGGCAGCCCAGGCGTTCCTTGAACTCGGTCTTGGGCGAGACACCGGCATTATTGACCAGGCCGTGGAGCGCGTCGTCGCCGAGGAACGCATTGGCCTCCGTAATAAATCCATCCAGGCTTTTGTCGTCACTCAGATCGGCAACAATATGGCGATGTATGCTTTCGGCGGCGAGGCAATCCGCCGGTACGTCGTCGCGCGAGCAGGTGATAACCCGCCATCCGGCGTCGCTAAAGCGTTGGGCCGTGGCATGGCCGATACCACGGCTGGCGCCGGTAAGGATTACGGTTTTTGAATCACCCATGACGGCGCCTGCTAATTTGACTGGGGCGTACGGCCCAGCAGCGCATCGTGATCGACGTCATCGATCTGGTCGGGCTTGAGGTAACGCTCGGCATACTCCCGATAGACGCCGGAATCGATAAACAACTCAAACAGGTCGGGATCGATGTGGTTGTCCTTCTTCATGAATCCCATGATTTTCATGGCGACACTCAGAGGCTTGGCCTTCTTGTAGGGCCGGTCCGCCGCCGTCAGGGCCTCAAAAATATCGGCAATGGCCATCATGCGCGCCGGCGTCGACATTTGGTCGCGACGCAGGCCCCGGGGGTAGCCCGTACCATCCATCTTTTCGTGGTGGCCGCCGGCATATTCCGGCACCCGGGTCAGGCCCTTGGGGAACGGCAGTTTCTGAAGCATTTCGATGGTCATGACGATGTGGTCGTTGATGACCGTTCGCTCTTCCTCGGTCAGGGTGCCGCGGCTGATGCACAGATTGTAGACCTCGTTGTCGTCGAGGAACGGATGCTCCTCACCGTCGGGGCCGCGCCAGCGCAACTCGGCGATGCTACGCACCCGGTCCTTCATGTCGTCATCCATGAATTCACCGCCCATGTTGGCCTCCATGATGAATTCGCAATCGGAAACCAGTTGCGCGGTCTGCGCTTCGAACTCGGCTTTGCGTTTTTCCTTGTCGATGCCGTTGGCGGCGACATCGCGAAGATAGGCGATCTCCGTATCGCGTTTGACGATTTCGAACCGGGTGATGACCGTCTCAATGCGATCGTAAATGGTCTCGAGCTTGGTCGACTTGTCGACGACGTATTCCGGCGTGGTCACCTTGCCGCAGTCGTGCATCCACCCGGCGATATGAAGTTCGTACATTTCCTCGCTGTTGAGCTGGAAGTCCTTGAACTTGCCGTCGGTGGCGCCGCAGGCCGCCGTGGCCAGCATTTCGGTCAACATGGGCACCCGTTCGCAGTGGCCGCCGGTATAGGGCGACTTTTCGTCAATGGCGCCGGCGATAAGCTGAATGAACGAGTCGAGCAGCTTGCGCTGGCCCTCGATCAGCATCTGATTGTCGAGCGCCACCGCCGCCTGGGAGGCCAGGGATTCGATGACGGTCTGATCACTGACATCAAACGGGATCGTCGCGCCGGTATCGCGGTCGCGCGCGTTAAGCAGCTGCACGACGCCGATGACCTCGTCCTTCTTGTTCTTCATGGGAATAGTCAGGAAGGACATGGAACGATAGCCACTGTTGGCGTCGAACGCCTTGGTCCCGGAAAAATCAAAATCTTCGGAGTCATAGGCATCGAGAATATTGACGGTCTTGCCGGTTAACGCGACCACCGTGGCAACATTCGTGTAGTTACCCTCGCCGGTGGCGGCGTCGTAGATGCGCAACGGCGGGAACGGGATGTCCTTACCTGTGGTGCCGCCCATGGCGATGTTCAAGCTGTCGGTCCATATGATGGCGAACTTCAGGATGTCGGGCCGGTGCCGCCGATCAACACCACTGCGCCGGTCGCTTCGCTTGGGCCAGGTATCCGCTCGTTTTTCCTCCGGCGTTGTCTGACCAACATCAAGATGAGCACGCCGGTCGTAGCCGCTACGGCGGTCGCCGTCACAGCGTTGGTCGATGCGTGTCTCGGATGTCCACTCGCCGGGATCCTCATGATCGTAAAGATAGATGGTGCCGCCATCGGCGTTGGCGATGTTCTTGGCTTCAAGAAGGATCATTTCCAGCAGCCGGTTGACGTCCTTTTCCGACGACAGGGCGACGCCTATATCGTTGAGCTCCTGGTAGTGCTGTTCATCCTCCAGTGCTTTGATCTCACGTCGCTTTTGATCGGTGATGTCGGTGTAAAAAACCACCATACCGCCATTACCGTCGGGGCTTTCACTGACCCGCACCCAGCGGCCATCGGCCAGCTTGTCCTCAAACGCACCCTTGGGATTCTTGTGCCGTTCAATCCGCGTTGCAAGCCAATCGGCGGCGTTTTGACTATCAACGCCAACGACAGCTTTGTCCGCCATTTTACCGGCCAAAGCCGCGAAACTAGCGCCTGTCTTTAGCGCCTTGGTGATAGGCGAAAAAAAATCGTGGGCGGCGGCATTGCAAACGACCAGTTGATCGTCAGTGTCGAACAACATCACGCCCTCGGTCAAATTCTCGACAACAGATCCGAACGCGCTGTGCCCCTCGGCTCCGCCGCCGTCAACCGCCTTAGCCTTGCTCATGATCGATTCCCCCGCGCCCTAGTCGCCGATATGACTTGTCTGACCCAGCCACACACAGTAAATATTCGTGTAAAACAAGCAGTTAAGCTAATTTACGGTACCTCGTATGCCCTCGAGCCAACAACATCGAAGTTGGGGCGAACCGAGCAAACGGTCAATGGGTCATAAGAACCGGCAGGTCCGCGGCGCCAAGCATAAATTCCGTAGCGCTGCCCATGATCATGCGACGCAGGCGGCTGTGGGTATAGGCCCCCATAACCATAAAACCGGCGCCGATCTCACGCGCATCGTCCAACAATGCATCGCCGATGGTCGAATGATCCGAGTTCGCCGTGTGGGTGGTGGCGATGATGTCGTGACGCGCCAGGTAGGCGATAAGATCGTCGGCTGAAGGTCCTGGACGAAGTCCCTCCTCGACCAGAATAACCGCCACCTGTTCGGCTTTGGCCAACAGAGGCAAAGTATGGGCGACCACGCGGGCCGCTTCGGCACTACCGTTCCAGGCAATCACCGCCGATGTCAGCGGCCGGGTCATGCCCTCGGGCGGTACGATGAACAAGGGACGGCCACTTTCAAACATGGCGCTTTCAAGGGTGGTGCGCAAAATCGGATCGTCATCGCGCGACGCGCGGGCTACCACAATCAGATCGGCAACTCGTCCGCGCAGGGCGACAAGATCATCCTCGGCACCGGTTTCCATCAACAAATGCGCGGTCAACTGGTCCGGACCGCCGAGTCGCTCGGTCTGCTCAAAGCCGGCCTTTTCACAGGCCGTAGCGAAATTCTGGCGCGCCCGTTGAGCATTGGTGGTGCTCTCCTGCTCAGCGGTGGTGATCAATTCCTCGATCATCGCGCCGGTCATACCCTCACCGATATAGGCAAGCGCATCACGCGCGTTACGCCGCGCATGAAGCCCTTCCACGTGAGCGCCAAGATAGGCCGCCAGTTGAAACGCGGCATCGATACCGGGAAGTCCGACGTCGGTTCCGGTAACCGGTACGAGAATTGTTTTTACGTCCATAACGACCTCGATCTTGTGGTTTCATTCAATCGGTTTATCTCGGCGGTCGTCGCCCCCTCGCCAAACCGTACTTTCCCGCGCCCGCGCGGGCAACCCCAATGGCGCACGGGCGGCACCGAAGAGAACGTCTGTCGGTTCTCCCGCCGCATCGACAACCTGCCAATCCATGGCGCCCAGGTCGTATTCCATTTGGTCCCGCAATACCGTCGCGTCGGCGTCGGAAGCATCATTTTTGCGCGATCGAACTCGCGTCAACAGGACAGCAGCGGGCGCATCGAGCCATAGGCCGGTAAACGGCACGCCCATCCGGACGGCGACCGCTTCGATGGCGGCGCGTTCCTCGGGATGCGCATGGACCGCGTCGGCGATTACCGTGCATCCGGCAGCCAGGGCCGTGGCAGCGCTCTCCACCATCTGACCGTACACAATGGCGGTCACGTCCTTGCTGTACCTGTCGGCGGCCAGCGGCGCCGTGGGATCTATCCCGAACAGGCGTTTGCGGATGATATCACTACGCAACACCACGGCGCCCGGCGGCGCGCCCAAGCCGGGTGCAAGGCCTTCGGCGAGGGTCGATTTTCCACTGCCCGAGAGACCACCCACGGCGATCAAACGGGGCGTGGCAGGCGCCAGAAACTCAGTGGCCTCGGCGAGATAGTTCGCCGCCGCATTGCTCAGGCGGTGGCTTTGAAGCGTCGCCGCCCGTGCCGCCGTCTTGGCACGCACCGATGCCCGGCAGGACAGGAACAAGGCCAAAGGCGCCAGACCACCCATATCGCCGGTTATGGCGAGATAGCGGTTGAGCATCGCATTGGCCAGATCGCCCAGGTCGCGGTGCAACAAATCCATGATCAGGAAGGCGATATCGTACATGACGTCACAGCAGGCGATATCGTCGTTGAACTCGATGGCGTCGAACAAGGCGGGGCGGCCTTCAAACAGGCAGATATTGCGCAAGTGCAGATCGCCATGACACCGGCGAACAAAACCATCGTGGCGACGTCATTCGAGCACCGCTCCCCGGGCAACCAGCGCCGCTTCGACCAGAATACGGTAACGGGCCACGTCAGCCGAATTGAACAGCTCTGCCTGACTCTCCATGTCGGCCAGGTTTCCGTCGATGACCCATTTCATGCCGGCACTGCCGCCGTTGTCCAGGCAAATTTCAGCTTCACCATGAAGCCGCGCCACCTCATCGGCGATGTCGTGGATCAATTCCTTGGTCAATTCGCCGCGATCCGCCAATTTGTCGAAAAATTCGGTTTGGTCGAAGCGGACCATTTTGGCCAGCCACTCGACCACCTCGCCTTCGCCGCCCAACGCCAAAGCGCCATCGTCGGTGCGAACCACCGGAACCGTACCGAGATAAAGCGCCGGGCTGCTTCGCCGGTTGACGCGGATTTCGGCTTCGCATGCCATGCGCCGCTGCTCAAGGGTGGAAAAATCCACATAGTCGTAATGGACGGCGCGCTTGAGTTTGTAGATCCGGTTGCCAGCCAGAAACACCACCGAGATATGTGTATCGATGCGCTCAACCGCCGTGCCGCCATGGGCCATCGACGGCTCTAGAAAGGCAACGACCTCCCTTTGATCGTCGGTGACGAGCCTAATCGCTGGAGAAATCTTTGCCATGTGAATGACCTGAAATCAGGCGCACACCATTGCCATCAGACGTGTTGCTTCGCACGTTCTCGCGGTCATGGCCTTACCCCCTTTATCCAGGGTTTCTTATTTCCTAATAACGCTAGGCCCAACATACGGAACGAACATTGACCTGGGTCAACAGCGTCTCAGATGCGAGACGTTACCGTCTACTCGCCGACACCCGGGTGATGTTCCTCGAGCCCTTCGGGATCCTGGTGAATGATTACTTCGGCGCCAGGATAAGCACTGCGAATCCACGCCTCGACTTCATCGGCGATATTGTGAGCCCGGCCAAGGCTCATGTCGCCATCCATCTCAAGGTGAAGCTGGATGAATTGTCGGACGCCGGCCTGTCGGGTGCGTAAGTCGTGCATCCCGGCAACTTCCTCATGGCCCAGGGCAATCTCCTTGATCCGCTCCCGCTCATCATCAGGAAACTCACGATCCATCAGCACGTCGAGCGAGCGCTGCGAAATCAACCAGGCGCCGCGCACCAGATAGGCGACAATAGCGATGGCGAAAATCGGGTCGGCGAGGTGCCATCCGAACCAATGGGACAGGGCCAGCGAAATAATCACGCTGCCGTTGATCAGGATATCGGTCTCGTAATGCAGGGCATCGGCACCAACCGCTGTCGAAGCCGTCCGCCGCACCACGTGACGTTGAAACAGCACCAGTGCCGCGGTCAGTGCGATGGATACCAGCATCACGCCGATACCGACGTCCACATGGACCACCGGCTGGGGCACGAACAGCCGCCTCACCGCCTCCACGGTGAGCAGCACGGCGGAGCCCGCGATGAATGCCGATTGCGCCAATCCAGCCAGGGGTTCCGCCTTGCCGTGGCCGAAACGGTGTTCCCTGTCGGGCGGTTGGAGCGCCTGGCGAACCGCTAGCAAGTTGACCACGGACGCCAACACATCCATCAGCGAATCGATCAACGACGACAGGATGCTGACCGAATCGGTGAGCAGCCAGGCGATCATCTTGATGGCGATCAGGATAACGGCGACGATCACCGAAGCGGTGGTCGCCATTTTCATCAGGCGGCCGGCCTCGTCGGGCGATACGTTGGATTGAGAGGTCGATACCATAAAGTTAGGGAAACAGCCTTTCCGTCGTCCAACTTTCACCATTACGATGGAAGACCAGACGATCATGGAGGCGGAACAACCCCTCCTCCCAGAATTCGATGCGCTCGGGCACCACCCTGAAGCCGGACCAGTGGGGTGGCCGGGGGACGGTGCCAAGAGCATGTTTGGCGGCGTAACGGGCGATTTCCTTTTCCAGGGCGAAGCGGCCCTCGAGAGGGCGGGATTGGGCCGAGGCCCAGGCGCCGATCTGGGAATCCTTGGGGCGACTGGCGAAGTAGGCGTCAGCCTCCTCGTCGCTTGCCGGCTCGACAGCACCCTCGACCCGAACCTGATGATCAAGTTCGGCCCAATAGAAACACAGGGCGGCGGTCGGGTTGGAGGTCAACGCCTCGCCCTTGCGGCTTTGATTGTTGGTGTAGAAAACGAAGCCGCGCTCGTCGAAACCCTTGAGCAGCACCATGCGCGCGGTCAGCCGGCCGACGCCGTCGACCGTCGCCAGAGTCATGGCTGATGGGTTCAGGATATCGGATTTCAGCACCTCGTCGTACCAGGCGCCAAACAGTGCAATAGGGTCGTCGGTATCGGGTATGGACATGGTTTTCCGAACACTCTCGCCCCGAACATAGGGCGTTAACAAAAATGTGACGGGTGCGCGGCACAATGAACCGTAAGTAGCGCGCTGCGGTGATAATCGGCGAGAGGAAGACCGGCGTCAACCGTGCCACGAACCCGGACAAACCAGAAACAACCGGCGCACTCCTGTAAACCGTGTCAGGGAGGTGCTATATTCAGTACAAGCAGGGGTTTCGGAGATCGCCATGCAGCGCGGCCAAGGGGCTGGCCGGCGTGGTGGTATGAGAAATTGTTCAGAGGCAAATGACCATGAAATCCACCCGTATCGCGATTGCCCTCGCCGCCATGATCTCGTTGGCGGCCTGTGCCACCAACGGCGGCGAGAAACAAACCCTGGGCACGCCTATCGGCGCCGGCCCGGGCGACCTGGCCGGCAGCCAGATCGGCTCGGGAACGGGCCAGCTCGCGGCCATCGGCGCCGGCGTGTTACTTGGCGGGCTGCTCGGCAGCGAGGTCGGCCATTCCCTCGATCAGGCCGACAAGCTGTACGTCGAGTAAAATGCCCAGAACACCCTTGAGAGTGCGCCGACCGGCTATTCTTCGAGTTGGAGCAACCCGGACAGCGGCCATTCCGGAAGCCTCACCCCGACCCAGACCCACACGACCGCCGAGGGCCAGCCGTGCCGTGAATACCGCTCGACGGCGACCATCGACGGCCAAAGCGAGGATGTCTACGGTACCGCCTGCCGCGAACCGGACGGTTCGTGGCGTTTCGTGAACTAGCGCGGCCTACGACGGCGCCTATCCCTGCCCGTCGGAAAATCTCCCGCCGAGCACCATTGCTATAGGTTTATTCCGAGCCGCATTGGTGTACCATGCGGCAACCTAGATTCGCGGCGTAACAGGCGAGGAAAATATGACGGCAGCCAATCCCATCATGGCCGGCAAGAAGGGGCTCATCATGGGCGTGGCCAACGACCGGTCGATCGCCTGGGGGATCGCCAGCGCGGCTTCGGCCCATGGCGCCGAACTCGCCTTTACCTACCAGGGCGACGCCTTGGGCAAGCGTGTCAAACCCCTGGCGGCGAGTGTTGGTTCCGACATGGTGATACCGTGCGACGTCACCGATAACGCCAGCATGGATGCACTGTTCGCCGAGATTACCGAGCGTTGGGGCAAGCTTGATTTCGTGGTCCACGCCATCGCCTACTCGGACAAGGACCAGCTCAAGGGCCGCTATCTCGACACCACGGCCGACAACTTTGCCAACACCCTCGCCATCTCGTGTTACTCGTTCACGGCTGTGTGCCAACGCGCGGTACCGCTCATGAACGACGGCGGCAGCCTGTTGACCCTGACCTATTACGGCGCCGAGCGGGTGATGCCCCACTACAACGTCATGGGCGTGGCCAAGTCGGCGCTCGAGGCCAGCGTGCGCTATCTCGCCGTCGACCTCGGTGGCCAAGGCATTCGCGTCAATGCCATATCGGCGGGGCCGATCAAGACCCTGGCGGCTTCGGGCATTGGCGACTTCCGCTACATCCTCAAGTGGAACGAGTACAACTCACCGCTCAAACGCAACGTCCGCATCGACGAGGTCGGCGGCGCCGCGGTGTATCTGCTGAGCGATCTGTCGTCCGGCGTGACCGGCAGCATCCACCACGTCGACTGCGGCTACCACGTAGTCGGCATGAAGGCGGTGGACACCCCCGACATTTCGGTCGTCTAGGAGCATGTCCAGCAATAGCTTCGGGCTACTGTTCCGCGTCACCACCTGGGGCGAGAGCCACGGTCCGCAGATCGGCTGTGTCATTGACGGCGTACCGCCGCGCATACCGCTCACGGAATCCGATATCCAGCCATGGCTTGACCGCCGCCGGCCTGGCCAGTCACGCCACACCACCCAGCGCCAGGAATCCGACACGGTGACCATCGTCTCCGGGGTCTTCGAGGGCGTCACCACGGGTACGCCAATCTCCCTGATCATCGTCAACGAGGACGCCCGCTCGAAGGACTACGACGACATCAAGGACGGCTTCCGTCCGGGCCACGCGGATTATACCTATCAGGCCAAATACGGCATTCGCGACTACCGCGGTGGCGGCCGGTCGAGCGCCCGGGAGACCGCCATGCGGGTCGCCGCCGGCGCTGTCGCCCGTAAGGTCCTGGGCGACAGCATTTCCATCCGGGGCGCGGTGACCCAGATCGGGCCGCACCCAATCGACCGCGACAACTGGGACTGGGACGAAATCACCAACAACCCGTTCTGGTCACCGGACGCGCAAATGGCGGCAACCTGGGAGACCTTCCTCGACGGTACCCGCAAGCGCGGCTCGTCCGCCGGCGCCGTGGTCGAGGTCGTGGCTTCGGGCATCCCCGCCGGTGTCGGCGCCCCGGTCTACGGCAAACTCGACGCCGATATCGCCGGCGCGCTCATGAGTATTAACGCCGTCAAAGGCGTCGAGATCGGCGCCGGCTTCGCCTCCGCCGCCATGGCCGGCGAATTCTCCGGCGACGAAATGCGCATGAAGGACGGTGAAGTCAGCTTCCTCTCGAACCACGCCGGCGGCGTGCTCGGCGGTATTTCGTCGGGCCAGGACATCATCGCCCGCTTCGCGGTCAAGCCGACCTCGTCGGTGCTGACGCCACGGCGCAGCGTTGACCGCCGCGGCAACGATGTGGAGGTCGCCACCAAGGGCCGCCACGACCCCTGCGTCGGTATCCGCGCCGTCCCCGTGGGCGAAGCCATGCTGGCCTGCGTCCTCGCCGACCACCTGCTACGCCACCGCGCCCAGTGCGGCGACACGGAGTAACCATGACAACCGAAGACACCCGCGCCCTGCTCGAAACCCTGTTGTCCCGCAAAAACAACTCGCCCGAGTTCGCCCTTGAGATCGAAGGCTATCTCGACGATTTGAACCGGGATGACTTGGACAACGCCGATCTCAAATACATTAGTGATGTGGCCAAGCGCCTCGGAGTTCTTACGGGCAGCGGCGGCGCAGCCGCGACGGAAACCACGCCGGTTGCCGACGACAGCCAGTTCGCCCGGGCCAAGGCGGCCTTCGCCGACATGTTCAATCCCGGCGACCTCGACCCGGAAGCCCCGGACACGGCGCTCCGCCGGGAGATCTATGACCAGTTCTCAGCCGAGTTGGAGCGCATCGAGGAAGAAGGCTAGCGCCGCCGGAACACAGCGACCAGCTCCACATGAGGTGACCACAGGAACTGATCGACCGGCACCACTCGATCGATAACGTAGCCGCCGTCAACCAGGGCGCGGGCGTCACGGGATAAGGTTCCCGGATGGCACGACACCGCCACCACCAACGGCACCGGGCTTTCAGCCAAGGCTTCCGCCTGACGCCGGGCGCCGGCACGAGGCGGATCGAAAATCACCGCATCAAAACCAGTCAGTTCGTTGGCCAGCAACGGCAGACGCTCCAGGTCCCGGGCCTCGGCGATGACCCGGCCATCGAGACCCGAGCGGCCAGCCGCGCGATTGATCGCAGCGACCATGGCGGCCATGCCCTCGACCGCATGGACCGACGCCTGCCCGGCCAGAGCGAAGGTGAATGCGCCACAGCCGGCGTAGAGATCGGCGATCCGCGTGGCGTCGGTCAGCGCCGCCGTAACCTCGGCCACGAGAAGCGCTTCACCCTGGTCGCTCGGTTGGAGAAAGGCGCCGGCCGGCACATCGACCGTAACGCCATCGAACGCCATCTGAGCCGGACGCCGCCGGACCATGAGTTCCGGCTCATCATCATCGGGGTGACGCCAGGAAATCTGGGCCAGGTCGTGGTCCGCAGCGAAGGCGGCGATACACTCGCGCTGGACCAGGTCCGGCTCGGCCGGCGCCGCGATAACCAGATCGATACCCGTGGCAACCACGGTAAGTTGAGCCTCGGCCCACTGTCCCGGTTCGATCAACCCTGTAAACAGCCCGGCCAGGAGTTCGAACAGCGCCACCAGGGAAGCATCGAGCACCGGGCATTCGGTCAACGACACCACCCGATTGGACGACGGCGCGCGAAAACCGATGGCGGTATCGTGTTTTCGCCGGATGGCCAAAAGAGTCGCCCGTCGTCGCACCCCCGGCGCTGTCCGCGCCATGGCCGCTACGGCGACATCACCAAGACCACGCCGGGACAGTGCTGTGACCACGCGCTGGCGCTTCCAATCGTCGTAGGTCGCTTCGTCCAGATGCTGCAGGGCGCAGCCGCCGCAAACGCCGAAATGCGCGCAGGACGGCGCAACCCGGCCGGGACCGTCAGCCAGGCGCTCGATCACCTCGGTGGCCAGAACATCACCGCGCCGGCCCGTAACCCGCGCCCGCACCCGGTCGCCGGCCACGGTGTAGGGAACGAAATAGCGTTTGCCGTCCCATTCCGCCATGCCATCGCCGCCGGCGCCGAGAGCGTCGATTTCCAGCTCGACGATAGCGCCGGATTTAGTCCGTCTGGTCATGACGGGCTGCAATCAAATACTCGACGTTACCCTCGGCGCCGGTGATCGGGCTTTCGGTAATACCCAGCACCCGCCAACCGGAGCGCCCATCGAGCCACGCCCAAATGCGCTCGCAGACCTCTTGCCACACCGTCTCGTCACGCACCACGCCGCCCTTGCCGACCCTGTCGGGCCCGGCCTCGAACTGGGGCTTGATCAGCGCCACCAGATAGGCGCCGGGCGCAGCCAGAGCAAGCGGCGCCGGCAGCAGCGTGGCCAGGCCGATAAAGCTGGCATCACAGACGATCAGCCCGACCGGCTCAGACACCTCGGCGGTGCCCATGTGTCGGGCGTTGATCCCTTCGAGCACTACCACACGGTCATCCTGGCGCAGTTTCCAGGCGAGCTGGCCGTGGCCCACATCGACCGCGTAGACCTTGGCCGCGCCACGCTCCAGCAGCACGTCGGTAAAGCCGCCGGTCGAGGCACCCACATCAAGGGCCGTAATCCCCGCTGGATCGATGGCGAAATGATCGAGGCCTTTGATGAGCTTCAGGCCGCCGCGCGATACCCAGGGGTGGTCCGGGCCGCGAACCTCAAGCGGTGTATCCATGGGAATTTTGGTGCCCGACTTGTCGAGACGGCGTTCACCGGAGAAGACCTTGCCCGCCATGACCAGCGCCTGGGCCCTGGCACGGCTTTCCACCAGACCGCGGTCGACAAGAAGTTGATCGAGGCGCGCCTTGCCCCTAGCACTAGGCGTGGGCCGTGCCGACATTGGTTTCCATTTCCCGGCCCAATGCGGCCAACGCCGTGGCAGCGATGTGGCTCGCCTTGA
>CAZYDR010000050.1:0-27480 GCA_964645285.1 uncultured Alphaproteobacteria bacterium | reverse complement strand
TTGAATCAATCTATCCCAATTCATACAATCAAATTAATAGGTCCTGAGCCTAGTTTCGGATAATTATTTCTAATACAAACCATGAGAATTGATCGTTTGTTCCCAGCCGCGCCGACCCCTATATCAACAGTCAAGAAACACCCACGGACGCCACCCGGCGGCCATCCAGGCAAGAGGAGATAAAGCTATGACCAGCCACTTCCAGACCGCTTATGCCCCGCACCACGGCGCGGATATTCTCGACAGCTTCGGCGCCGGCGCCGCCAACCTGGTCTCGCTGTTCTCCCTGTGGGCCGATCGCGACCGTCAGCGTCACCACCTGGCCGGCCTCGACAGCCGCATGCTCAAGGATGTCGGTATCTCGAAGAGCGCCGCCAGCCGAGAAATTGCCAAGTCCTTCTGGAACGTTTAACTCCGGTTTGCCACCATCGGCATTAGCGCCTAGGTTTATAACAGCCTCGGCGCGGCCGATGGCAGGCAACCGGAGGCTAAAATGGATCAAGGACTGGACGACGTCAGGGCAGCGCTTAGTGACTACTTCGACGGCATCTACGACGGCAGCGAAAACAAGCTACGCAGCGCCTTTCACCCCAACGCTCACATCTATGCGGCGACCGACGGCGCACTGATTGACTACCCGCTCGATGCCTTCGTCGCCCGCGTCACCGGCCGCGACCGTAGCGGGGCCGAGCGCCCGCCGCGGACCGACAAGATTATCGCGATCGATTTTGCCGGCGCCACGTCAGCCTCGGCCAAGGTTGAACTCAGCATTCCCGGCACCGACTTCGTCGATTTTCTGTCGTTGATGAAGATTGACGGCCGCTGGCGCATCATCGCCAAGACCTACCACGCCGACGCCCAGAACTAGAGCGGCTTCAGAGAATACGGAGTCAGATATTGCGGCCGAAGCGCCGCAGTAGGCTTTCGATCTCGGCCCAGGAGTTGCGCACCATCATATCGTTTTCGTGGCTGCTGCTCTCGCGAGAATAGGCCTGCAGGCCTTTTGCGAAGGCCCGCACCGACTTATCGATCTCGACTTTGTGCTTGCGCTGCTCTTCGCTCTTGAACATGAGCCCGCGCAGCAAATCACCGCTCATTACGGGCTCGTCCACCGACGCCACAATGGCGAAGGCCGAACTCATGAGCCCGAACTTCTCCACGGCCATACCCTGGAGTTCGTATAGCATTTCAATATCGATGGCCGCCTGGATCGCCTCTTTCTCATCCATGGCCTGGCCTAGAGTAGCCTGGTACTCCGCGCCGTTGGCCTGGGTGATGGCGTTGCATCGCTCGTTGTACTCGTGCTCGAGTTCCATAATGCGGTTCTCGGCACGCTTGACCTCTTCGTAGGCCAGATCGAGTTCGACCTTGGCTTCCTCGATCAAATGATGTCGTCGCACGGATTGCTCAGCCACGGTTTCGTTTCCCTTTTCCGACACTGCCTCCTTGGCAGCGTCAGACCACGCCAACCTGCTCGAGCTTCGACTGCACGATATCGCTATCGAAGGGCTTCATGATGTACTCGTTGGCGCTGCGCTTATGGCCTCATGGATCTGCTGAATGTCGTTATCCGTCGTGCATAGCACCACGATCGGCTGATCACCGCCGCTGGTCTGGCGCAGGGCGCGGAGAAAATCGATCCCGCTCATAACCGGCATGTTCCAATCGAGCAGGATCACATGGGGCATCTGACGCAGGCAATGGTCGAGAGCAACCTGCCCGTCCTCGGCTTCGTCGACCGCGAAGTTCAGGTCCTCGACGGTTCGTCGCGCCATGATTCGGACAACCTTGGAATCATCGACGATCAGACATGATTTCATAATGCAACTCACTGGCTTCGTCTGGTTTTAGGCAGCCGGACACCGGGCACACCGTCGTCCAGCCGCCGCCGCTCAACTACCAGTAAAGCAAGGATATCTTAACCAAGAGTGAATCGTGCAGCGCCGCCGCGACGGTTTTTCGAGCCCCAGGTAAGAGGCTCATATTTCAGATTGTTACAAGAATCAGGCCGCTCTGGGCGCCGACGCCTTGACCTCGTCGGTGACGCAAGACTCGAAAGGCTCGAAGTTGGCATGGAAGCGGCCGACCAGGTCACGGGCGGTCTGATCGTAGGCGTCCTTGTCGGCCCAGGTCTCGCGCGGGGTTAGAACCTCGCTGGGCACGCCGGCGCAATCGCTCGGCACGTGCAGGCCGAAACTGGCATCGACATTGACCGACGCCGCCGCCAGGGAACCATTGAGTGCCGAGTCGAGCAGGGCGCGGGTGTATTGAATTTTCATGCGGCTGCCGACACCGTATGAGCCGCCGCTCCAGCCGGTGTTGACCAGCCAGCAATCGGTGTTGTGGCTGGCGATGCGCTTGCCCAGCATCTCCGCATAGACCGACGGATGACGCGGCATGAACGGCGCCCCGAAACAGGTCGAGAAGGTCGCCTGGGGTTCGTTGCCGAGGCCCTTCTCGGTGCCCGCAACCTTGGCGGTGTAGCCCGAGAGGAAATGATACATGGCCTGTTCCGGCGTCAGCTTGGAGATTGGCGGCAACACCCCGAAGGCATCGGCGGTCAGCATGATGACATTGGTGGGATGGCCGGCGGTCCCCGTCTTGGAAGCATTGGGGATGAAGTGCATGGGATACGACGCCCGGGTGTTCTCAGTGAGCCGCCCGTCGTCGAGGTCGAGTCGCCGGGTCGAGCCGTCGATCACGGAATTTTCAAGCACGGTTCCGAAACGCCGGGTGGTGTCGAAAATCTCGGGCTCCGCGTCGCGGCTCAGGTGGATCACCTTGGCATAGCAGCCGCCTTCGAAATTGAACAACCCATTGTCACCCCAACCGTGCTCATCATCGCCAACCAGCACTCGCTTGGGATCGGCCGAAAGAGTGGTTTTGCCGGTTCCCGAGAGGCCGAAAAATATCGTCGGATCATCACTGTCGCCAACATTGACCGAGGCGTGCATGGGCAGCACGCCCTGGGCCGGCAGCATGAAGTTAAGCACCGAAAAAATCGACTTCTTGATTTCACCGGCGTAGGAGGTGCCGCCGATGAGGACCTCGCGCTCGGCGAAATTGACAATGACGAAGACTTCGCTGTTGGTGCCGTCACGCTCCGGGTCGGCGTGGAATCCGGGCGCCTGGATGACCGTGAACTGGGGTTCGAAGCCCTCGAGCAACGAACGCTCTGAGGTGATGAACATGTTGCGTGCGAACAGGTTGTGCCAGGCGGATTCGGTGATCACCCGCACCGCCAGGCGATGGGCTGGCGCCGCGCCGGCGTGGCAATCCTGAACGAAAATTTCGCGGCCCTGGAGATAGGCCAGCAGCTTGCGTCGCAGGCCAGCATAATGGTCGGCGGAAATCGGCTTGTTGACCGCGCCCCAGGCGATGTCGCCGGCGCTAGCCGAATCCTCGACGATAAACTTGTCGCCGGCCGAACGGCCGGTGTGCTGGCCGGTGGTAACCACCAGGGCGCCACCGCGCGCCAACACGCCTTCGCCGCGGCGCACCGCTTCTTCGTAGAGTGCCGGCGTGGAATAATTCCAGTGGGCGCATTTGATGTTGCCGATGCCATGGATTTCGAGGCCGTGGCGGCTCACGGCGGGGCCGAGCTGCTCCATAAGGTCTCCTGAGCGTATAGCTTCCCTAAGTAATCAGGGGCGCGCCGAGCCGCGCGCCCCGTTCGTTTGTTGCGAGTAGTTCACATCATTTTGCACGGCGAGGCAAGGAGAGGATGGCCCTTCCAGGCACAAAGATTCATCTGCCGCGAAAATTAACTATAAGCCGCCATATCAGCGCCGGAAATCCAGTCGATACGGCCAAATTCGGCGACCAGATGAGCACGCTCGACAACGATTCCATAGAACGAGAAGTCGCCAAAGTCAGCATACTGAGCGGCGCTCGCGTGGCGCGCCAGGTAGACCTCGCGAAGACGACCATGGTCACGCCGCTCGGTGCGGCCCAACAAGGTCAGGCGCGGCCCTGTCAGAGGATCGTCATGGTCCGCGGTGCCGTCGATCAACAGGGACACCCGGTCATCGGTGGCGATGTTGCGGCTGTGCTCGGCCAGGTCCGAGAGCAGCAGGATCGGCATCCCATGGTCGTCCGCAGCAACCAGAACCAGGGAAGCGATTGGCCCGCCGCCGTCGCGATCGATGGTTCCCAGGCTGGCGGTGGATGCCGCCTGTAATAACGCCATGGCCTGGGCCGCCGGATCGTCGTTCATCCGCCTACAAATGCTCGCGAATACCAGCGACATATTCCGCCGGTCCGGTACCATGGGAGAACACCCTGAGAAACTGACCGTCGGGTCCCATCAGAATGGTTGCCGTGGTGTGACCGACCAGATACGCCGTGGCAAGGTCGGCGACGCCCTCCTCCTTCTGATGGAATATGGCGTAGGACTTGGCCACGGCGGCGATTGGCTCGGGCGTGCCGGTCAAGCCGATCAAGCGCGGGTGGTAGGCCGCGACATAACCGGCCAACACCTCGGGTGTATCGCGCAGGGGATCGACGGTTATCAGGATCGGTTGGATTTGATCGGCGGCGGCGCCAAGCTCATAAAGAGCGCCGGTCATGAACTGCAGGTCCAGGGGGCAAACGTCGGGGCACGAGGTATAGCCGAAATAGATCAGCATATAGGTGCCGCGAAAATCCTCATCGGTAACCGTCTTACCGGTGTGATCGGTCAGGCTGAACGGCCCGCCCAGGGATCCGGCGGCTTCCATACCCGGGCCTCTGTCGGGCGGCGGCGGAATCATGAGATATCCCGCCACCACCGCCACCACAGCAAGGACGAAGGCGAGAGCAATACGAACCTTGGCAGCCTTGGTCATGGCAATTCTACACTGGGCAGTTCCACACTGGCTTCGGGATGATCAGGTATCAAGCCGCCGGCGAGCACTTCGCCGGGCACCTCGATGCGCTCGGCGGGAATCAGCAGGCGCCAGTCGTGATGTACCGGGATGGCGCGGATCAGATAGTCCTTGCCGAAGGTCCGCTGGCCGACCACGGTGGCGCCGCCGTGCTGGCGTAACAAAGCGGCGAGCATCTCGGCGCTGGACGCTGTATCCGGCCCAACCAGCACCACCAGGGCGGCGAGATCGAGACGCGGCAGGCCATCGGGGATGGCCACCGGACGGCGGTCCTCGCCCTCACCGATCCAAAGCGCCTCGCCGACCGGCCCGGTGAACAACGAGGCGAGGTGCATCATGCGTTTGAGGCTGCCGCCGCCGTTGGCGCGAAGATCGAGAATCAGCTTGCCGGCGCCAGCCTCGCTAATAGCCTGGCGCAGCTCCTGGGCGGCATCGCGGCCAAAGCGGTCGAGAGCGATCAACACATGACCGCCACTGAGCCGCGCCACCGTCCCCACGGACGGCTCGGTGGTGACCAGGCGAATACTGTCGCTATCGGGATGCTCGACCGCCTCGAGCCGTGCGCCGCCGTCAAAGGCCACCACCACCAGTTCGGCGGCGCATAGAGTGTCGGCGCCGCAACGGGCCGTAAGGGTCGCGACATCAGGCAAAGAGATACCCGGCGCGGCATAGGCCGCGACGGTCTTGTGCAAATTTTCGATGGCGGTCAGGTCCTCGCTGGCCGCCGCCGAGCCGATCAGCCCGGCGGCGGCAACCGCGAGAAGTTGCTTAGTGCCAAAATCTAGATTAGTGGCAATAGCCGACAACACCGGCCATGGTCGCGCCCCAGGGCTCGCTGCCAACACCGTCGATGGTGGCCGACAGGGTGGCCGACGCGGTATCGATCACCGCGACCTGGTCAACGCTGCTAAGGGCGACATAGAGCTTGGTCCCCGCCGTCGTGACCACGCCGGTCTCGGGCGATCCGGAAAGGCTGATTTCGCCGCTCACCTCCATGGCTGCGAGATTGATGACAACGATCTTGTTGTCGCCGCGGCTGATGACGAAGGCGCTCAACCCGGCCCCGTTGATGCCGGTCATATCGGCGGCGCCGGCCAGGGTGGCGACAACCTCAAGCGACTCGACGGAAATAACCGATACGGTGCGGTCGCCATTGTTGGGCACCAGCATGAAACGGCCGTCGGCGCTGGGGAAGGCCCGCCACGGCATGTCGCCAAGAGTGATCTTCTTGACGGTCTGCTGGGTTGCCAGATCGATCACCGCCATGACATCGCCTTCGCCGTGAGCGGCAAAGCCGAGGCGGCCGTCAAGGGTCGGCGTCACGTTGATGATGCCCTGGTACCCGCCACTGGTCGCCACGGCGCCGTAGGCGGCGGGCTCGGCGACCTGGATTTCATTGACCACCGTGGCGCTGGCAACGTCGATGACGCTGACATGATTGGCGCCCAGGTTGGCGGTATAAAGCAGCGCGCCATCATTGCTGAAAGTCAGGTTGTGGGGCTCGAACAGGCCATCGATACGCGCGGTCTCAAGATTATCGCTCAGCGACACCAGGGAAACCGTACCGGCGCCGATATTGCCGACAGCGAGCACATCACCGGCCGGGCTGACCGCCATGTGCTCGGGCTCGACACCAAGAGCAATGGTGGCTTCGGTCTCGAAGTTGTCGAGATTGATAATCGAGATCGTGTCGTCCTCGGTGTTGCTGGCGATCAGCTTGCCCAGGCTGTCGGACAGCGCCACCTGGTGGGGCACGTTGCCGACCTTGATTTGGGCGACAACCTGATCGGTCCGGCTGTCGATCACCGCCACATCCGCCGAGGCCCGGTTGGGCACGTAGACGAACGGACTGGTCTCGTCGTGGGCCGATGCCAACGGCGCCCATAGGGCGGCGACCAGGGTCGCGGTGGCGGCGAAAATCATTGGGGCCGAACGTTTCATCGACAATCTCCCATAGCCTGCCCAATTCCCGGGCAGCGTTGATACAGTTCGCAGCGAACATCCCATCGCTCGCCCCTGCAATGTAGGGGCACTATCGCGCGAGCGTCAATGGCCGAGGCCCGTGTCCGGGTACGAAATGCAGCGCCCCGTTAAGCAAATTCTAGACGTCGATGACCCGCAGCTCTCGGGGAAGCTCGGACAAGACCTCGCAGCCGGTCTCCGTGACCAATACGGTTTCACTCAGGCTGACCCCGTAACGGCCAGGAACCCGCATGGCGATGGGCAGATGAAACAGCATGCCCGGAGCCAGCACGTCGTCGGCGCCTTCTGAGATAAAGCCGATGGTCTCGGCCCAGGTTGGCGGATAACCGACACCAATCGTATAGCCATAAGCCCCTGAAAAATAGGCCAGATTGTCGATATTCCGGTGAGCATGCTTGGCCGCAATGGCGACGTCGTGAAAAACCCGGCCGGGACGGATTTCATCGAGCAAGGTCTGGACGCAGGCCTGTACCGCCGCTTCGACCCGGCGCGTCTCGCCATCGGGCTCGCCGAGAGTGGCGCAACGCATGAGCGGCGCGGTGTAGCGCTTGAAGCAACCGCCGTACTCCAGGAACACCGGATCGCCGGCTTTGATCGAATTGCGCCGATGGGTCTGGTGGCCGCCGCCTGTGCGCCGCCCTGTCGTAACGATGGGCTGGATCGACAGAAAATCGCTGCCCGCCGCCACCATGGCGTCGAATCCGGCGCGGCACACATCGTTGTCCGTTGCGCCCGGCCGGATGGCGGCCATGGAACCCTCGATTCCCGCCACTGTGATGGCGGCGGCGCGGCGCATGCAATCAATCTCTTCCGGAGACTTGATCAGGCGCAGCCGCGCCACAAGATCGCTGGCATCGACCAAAGTACCGTTGGCGATACCTTCCCGCACGGCGTTGTAGACGTCGGGGCGAAGCCCCTGGCGTCCGGGCTGGATACCGATGCGACCGGTGGTGAACCCGCGCTTCTCCATCAGGGCGACCAACAGTTCGCCGGCGCCCTCCGGACGATACCACTCGGCAAAGACCAGATCGTCGATCCAAGTGGTGTTGACCGCCGATGGCACCTCGACTGTCAGGGTGTGGAGTACCGGGTCACCATCGTTTGGCACAATCAGGGAAGCGTATATATCGACCCCGAAGGTATCGTAGCCGGAAAGATAGTTCAGATCACAGCTGTGGGTGACCAGAAGCGTATCGAGACCCGCGTCGGTCATGCTCCGGCGCACCGCCGCCAGGCGGTCGCGATAGGTCTCCTCGGAAAACGCAAGCTCGGTGCCGGCGCAAGCCTCGGCCAGCCGTGCGGCGTAAACGGATGATTCCATGTCAGCATTTCCTCAATGAAGATTTTGCAGTGGCAATATGTCGAAGTCTAGGGCACTGCACTACCGGAATTTACCGGACGATGACAAATTACCCTCAAGCGCGTAAACTCAGGCCCGTGAGCCATACCATTGCTCTGGTCGACGACGACCGTAACATCCTGACGTCGGTGGCGATTGCCCTCGAGGCCGAAGGCTTCTCTGTGCAAACCTTTGCCGACGGCGCCGAGGCGTTGAAGTCGCTGGCGGCGAGCCCGGTCGACCTGGCGGTGCTCGACATCAAGATGCCCCGCATGGACGGCATGGAGCTGTTGACCCGGTTGCGCCGCGACAGCCCGGTGCCGGTGATCTTCCTGACCTCGAAGGACGAGGAGATCGACGAAGTCCTGAGCTTCAAGATGGGCGCCGACGACTACATCCGGAAGCCGTTCTCCCTGCGTCTGCTGATCGAGCGCATCCGGGCGGTGCTGCGCCGCGCCGACTTGGCAACCGGTGATGGCGACGACGACACCGGCGGCGAGCCCAAGATGGTGCGGGGCGATCTGGTGCTCGACCCGGCGCGCCACGAATGCACCTGGTGCGGCCAAGGCGTGACCCTGACCGTGACCGAGTTCCTGATCCTCAAGTCCCTGGCGTCACGGCCGGGCCACGTGCGCAGCCGCGACCAATTGATGGATGTGGCCTACGACGACAACATCTACGTCGACGACCGCACCATCGACAGCCACATCAAGCGCATCCGCAAGAAACTCAAGGCCACCGACCCGGCATTCGCCCAGATCGAAACCTTGTACGGTGTCGGCTACCGCTACACCGAGCGTTGACCATGGTCGTTAACAGGGATGGAACGGAGGCCCGCCCCGCACCCCGGTGGCCCCGGCGTCGCGGTGCATTTTCACCCATCACCCGGCGCATTCTGGCGATCAATCTGGCGGCCCTGGTCATGGTCGTGGCCGGGTTGCTCTATCTGGATATCTACCGCGGCACCCTGATCGACGCCAAGATCACGGCCCTCGCCACCCAGGGAGAACTGATCGCCGCCGCCCTTGGCGAAAGCGTTGTTAGTGACCCGGACGATGATGGCGTCCATGGCATCGACGCGGCGGCGGCGCGGCAAATGCTGGCTCGTCTGACAGCCCCCATCGAAACCCGGACCCGGCTTTACGACGCTCATGGCGCACTGGTTGCCGACAGCCGCAATCTGCCCGGCACCGGGGATGCGGTCCAGGTGGCGACCCTGCCGCCACCGGCGGGGCCGCTGACCGTGGCCGCCGAGGCGGTCTATGACTGGGTCGTCGCCTTGCTGTCGTCGGGCGACCGTCTACCGCCCTACGTGGAGACCACCGAACCCCACGCCAGTGATTACTCGGAACTGCGCCCGGTGTTCGCCGGCGGGCATTCATCGGCGCTCCGCGACGGCGGCGATATGGGGGTCATTCTCAATGTCGCGGTGCCGGTGCAGCGCTTCAAGGAAGTCCAGGGCGCCCTGTTGCTGACCACAACTACCGACGACGTCGAGGATAGCGTGCGCCAGGTTCGCTACACCATTCTTAAGTTGTTCGGCGCCGCCCTGGCCGTCACCGTGTTGCTGTCGTTGTATCTGGCCGGCACCATCGCCCGGCCCCTGCATCGCCTGGCCGAGGCCGCCGACTCGGTGCGCTACGGCCACGGTCAGGGCCACGGTCAAGGTCGGCAGGCGGACGCGGCGATCCCCGACTTCTCCGGCCGCGGCGACGAAATCGGCGATCTCTCCCAGGCCCTGGGCGACATGACCCGGGCGCTCGACGAACGTATCGTCGCCATCGAGCGATTCGCCGCCGATGTCGCCCATGAGATCAAGAACCCGCTGTCGTCGCTCCGGGTCGCCGTCGAGACCGCTTCACGTATTGAAGACCCGGCCGGCCAGCGCGAGTTGCTGGCGGTCGCCCGCGACGATGTCTTGCGCCTCTACCGTCTGATTACCGATATCTCCGATGCCTCGCGCCTGGATGCCGAACTGGCGCGGGCCGAAACCGGGCCGGTCGATATCGGTGCCCTGCTCACCACCCTGGTCGACATCGAACGTACCGCGGCCGTTGACGGCGGGCCGTCCGTGGTTCTCGAGATCGATCCCTCCGCCGCCGGACCACTTGTCGCCGAAGGCGTCGAAGGGCGCTTTGCTCAGGTGTTCCAGAATATCATCGCCAACGCCAAAAGCTTCAGTCGGCCTGGCGGCGCTATTACCATCGCGGCGCGGCGCGGTCCGAGCGACATTGAGATTACCATCGAGGATCAGGGACCGGGTATTCCGGCGGGCAAGCTGGCGGCCATATTCGAGCGCTTCTATACGGAGCGCCCAGCGGGCGAGAAGTTCGGCATCCACTCGGGATTGGGGCTGAGCATTTCCCGGCAGATCATCGAGGCTCACGGCGGCGTCATCTTCGCCGAGAACCGGGGCGACGACCCCGACCATCCGACCGGCGCGCGTTTCGTCGTGCGCTTACCCGCATGATGCGTCTTGCCCTGGTTGCGCTGGGTTGTTTCCTGAGCACCTCGGCCTGGGCCGATGGCCCGCCGCCAGCGTTCACGCTGCCGGTCGATTGCGCCATGGGCGAGCGTTGCATCATTCAAAACTATTTCGACCACGATCCCGGCGACGGCTACGCCGACTACGCCTGCGGCGCCCTGAGTTATGACGGCGAACAAGGCACCGACTTCCGGGTCGCCGATCTGGTGGTCATGGCCCAGGGTGTTGCCGTGGTGGCAGCGGCGCCGGACCGGATACTACGGTTTCGCGACGACATGGCCGACATCGACGTGCGCGACATCGGGCTTGATCTGGTCAAGGAACGATATGCCGGCAATGCGGTTGTCATCGATCATGGCGGCGGCTGGGAAACCCAGTACAGCCATTTGCGCCGGGGCAGCATTGTGGTGAAGCCGGGCGACCAGGTGTCGCCGGGTGACATCCTGGGCATGATCGGCATGTCGGGCCGAGCCGAGTTCCCCCATGTAGCTTTCCAGGTGCGCCACCACGACACCAGAGTTGACCCCTTTACCGGCCAGGGCGAACGCGATGATCCCTGCGGCGTCGGCGAGGGAACCCTTTGGACGGCCGAGGCCCTGGCAGCCCTCACTTATCAGCCGACCGGGCTATTGAGTGCCGGGTTCAGCGTTGGGCGGCACGAGCGGGCGAATATCTGGTCGAACATCTGTCCCGCGAGGCCCCGGCGATCGTTTATTGGGTCAGCATCTTCGGCGGCCAGAACGGCGACATCGTCCGCGTCAGCCTGATTGCCCCCGACGGCGAGGCGGTTGCCGAGAACGCCATGGTCGTGGAAGGCAACATGGCCCAGTGGTTCGCCTTCACGGGCTGCAAGCGCCAGGGCGACATCTGGCCGGAGGGTATCTATCGCGGGGAATACAGGCTCGTACCAAAGGCCGGTTCAGCGGAACGCCCGATGCTCGCCATCGACCGTGAAATTCTAGTTCAGTGAACGCTGACCGGCTCGAGGTCGTGCTGGCGGGCGGCGACCATGGCCAGGTCGCGATTGTCGAAGACCGCCAGTTCAGCGCCGTCGGCACCGTCGGCGGCGTGGATCGTATAGGCAATGCCGCCGTCGACCGTCACCGTCTTAACGTAGGCCACGTTCATGGAACCCAACGCCAAAAAGGCCTGGGATGACATGGGAGGCTGGCCGTCCCCAGGGCTGGTCGGTGAATTCATAATCAGTCCTCCTCGGTCACTTCCTTGACCGGGCCGGCCATGGTGAGATGTTCGCCGCCACCGTTTGCCGTGTGAATCGGTACCTTGCGGCGACGGACTTCAGGCTCGGGACGGGTCAGATCGATATTCAGCAAACCGTTGTCGAGGGTCGCGGTGGTGACTTCCATGCCTTCGGCCAGAACGAAGCTGCGCTGAAACTGGCGCGCCGCGATTCCGCGGTGAAGATAGGCGCGGCCGCTGTCGTCCTGCTGCTTGCCGTGAATGGCCAATTGGTTGTCCTCGACGGTGACGTCAATATCGGCGGCGGCGAAACCAGCCACCGCCAGGGTAATGCGCAGGTGATTATCACCACGTTGTTCGATGTTGTAGGGCGGATAGCCGTCGGCGGCGGTCTTGGACACCCGGTCGACCATCCGTTCAAAATGATCGAAGCCGAGCAGCAACGGGCTGTTAAATACGGAAAGTCGGGTCACGGTAAAGCCTCCTCGGGATGAGCGAGTCTCTCTGGTTGGGCCCTCACAGCAAGGCGCCCAAATGGGGTGTCGGCCTCGAAAGAGTACCGATAAGGGTCATGTGGGGGTCGGGATTGCCGCCTTCAAGCGATCGTCTTGGAATATTAAGTAAAGATTCTATGGTTAACACAACATCGATTATCCAAGAGAATTGTCTCTGAATGAAAGAATTAAAAGTTATTTTTTTATTAACTATAAATAAAACATTAAAGTTTTATTGACATTTATTTAACTATGACAATACTTCTCCTCATCAATTTGTCTATTATTACAATTAAGATCGGAGTTGGCCAAGATGGCTCAAAAGACAGGAGGTTTTGCCCGCCAGCGCTGGGGCGCCTTTGTTGCCGCCGCACTTTTTGGATTGGTCGCCGCGACCACGGCCAACGCCGGCGACGCCACACCGATCATTGACCGCGAAATCGAATGCCTTGCCCTGACCATCTATTTCAAGGCGCGCGGCGAGTCCGATGCCGGCAAGAAGGCGGTCGGCCACGTTGTCATGAACCGGACGGACAGCCCGCGCTATCCGCGCCAGATCTGTAACGTTGTGCGCCAGGGTGGCGAATGGCCTAAGAACCGCTGCCAGTTTTCCTGGTGGTGTGACGGCCGCAGCGGCACACCCAAGGACATCACCGCCTGGAAGGACAGCATGACCGTGGCGCGGTACGTCTTCTGGGGCTGTCCGGCGACCCCACCGCCGCCGCGCTCTACTATCATGCCGATTATGTGGAGCCCTATTGGAGCAAGCTGCTTGGCGCTGGCGAGAAGATTGGCCAACACATCTTCTACACCAATGGCGACACCACCGAGGTCCAGTCGGCCCAGCTCGAGCAGTATTAAGAATCACAGGGGGCGCCCAAAACTGAAGGTCGAATACGATGACCGATAGTTGGGTGTCAGTGAATCGCCGGTCTTGGAGGCAGGACCGGCGGTTTATATTTTACGCGGCATCGCTGCCAACATAACCGTCGTCCCCGGCGCCGACTTCTTCCAGCAGCCAATCTCGGAACGCCCGCACCTTGGGGCGATCAAGGGCATCCGGCGGATAGACGATGTAGTAGGCCCCGTCGATGCCGACGTCGAGGTCAAAAGGACGCACCAGGCGACCGGCGGCGATATCATGGGTAATAAAGCTGGATGCGCCCAGGGCGACGCCCTGACCTTCCATGGCCGCGTGCATGGTGACATTGTGATCGTCGATCACCGGGCCGACCTTGGGCGATACCTTGGTCGCCCCAGCTGCGGCGAGCCAGATCGGCCAACCCAGATAGCCGGCATCCTGGAGCAGGGTGTGGTGCCGAAGGTCGTCCGGAACTCGTAGCGGATGCGGCCCTTCGAGCAGGCGGGAACTACACACCGGCGTCACCCGCATCCGCAGAAAAAGGTCGGCCGACAACCCGGGCCAGGCATCGGCGTCGATGCCCCAGTCGAGAGCCAGGTCGATACCCGGCTGGCGGAATTCGACCGGTTCGGCAGTGTGATGGAGATGAAGCTCGATATTGGGATGACGTTGCCAGAACCGGCCGATGCGCGGCGACAACCAGGCGGCAGCGATATAGGGTCCCAGACTGACCGTCAACGTGCCGCCGCTGTCGGCGACCCGCAGTCGGTCGATGGTCGCGGCAATCCGTTGAAAGGCGTTACCGACCACCGCGTAGAGCATGTCGCCCTCGTCGGTCAGGGTCAGTCGCCGGGTCAGACGATGGAACAGGCGAACGCCAAGGTGGGTCTCGAGGGACTTGATCTGGTGGCTGACGGCGGCTTGGGTCACGTTAAGCTCAGCCGCGGCCCGGGTGAAACTTAGATACCGCGCGGCGACTTCGAAAGCACGTAAAGCTATAGGTGAGGGCAGATTCGAGACCATAACTCACTATCCATTAGATCAACTAATTTGTACCATGAAAAGTGATCGGTTGCAAACGGTGAAACATAGGCCTATTTGTCGATAATCGATTAGTCTAGCTTGATGTAACGTCGACCGGCGGCAGGGTCTACGAAGAGTGAATTCGGTGCCATGAAACGAATTTTAGGATACTTCATACGCGGCGTTCTGCTGGTTGTAGTCCCCGTGCTGGTGATCGCCGGCGCAGTTTATTTTTACGCTACCGGCGGCCGCTACGTGACCACGGAGAATGCCTACGTCAAGGCGGAGATCATCGGTATCAGCCCCGAAATTGACGGTCGCGTCAGCGCCATTCCGGTGATCGACAATCAGTTTGTCGCGACCGGCCAGCTGTTGTTCGAAATTGACCGGGCGTCGTTCGAGATCGAACTCGCCGCCGCCGAAGCCGAGCTCGCCAACGTCCTGCAGCATCTCGCCTCGCTTCGTGCCCATTATCGCGAAGGGCAGATGGAGCTGGTGGCGGCGGATGAAAAAGTCCGCTATCTGGCCCTCGAATACGAGCGCCAGGAGCAGCTGCAGACCAAAGGCATCGGTGCTCGGGCGAACTACGAAGCCGCCGAGCATGGCTTGGCCATGGCGCAACGCGAAATCGCGGTTATCGAAGAGCGCAACCGCATGGTTGTCGCCCAACTGGCCGGCGATCCCGACCGGGCGCCCGAACGCCATCCCCTGTTCCTGCTCGCCCTGGCAGCCCGCGACCGCGCCGCCCTCGAACTCGCCCGCACCCAGGTCTTCGCCCCCGCGTCGGGCTACCTGAGCAATGTGGTGCTGGAGGCCGGCGAGCATATCGAGGCCGGCCAACCGGTCTTCGCTTTGGTCGCCAGCGGCGATACCTGGGTCGAAGCCAACCTTAAGGAAGTCCATCTCACTCACGTCGAGGTCGGCCAGCAGGCGACCATCGTGGTTGATGCCTATCCGGATATTACCTGGATCGCCACAATCGAAAGCATCAGCCCGGCAACCGGCGCCGAGTTCGCCCTGTTGCCACCACAAAACGCTACCGGCAACTGGGTCAAGGTGGTGCAGCGGGTGCCGGTGCGCCTGCAGCTTGTTCCCACCCCCGGCTCGCCGCCCCTTCGGATCGGCATGACCGTTACCGTGAGCATCGATACCAAACACGAGCGCGATATCAAAGCGATCATTGACCGCGTTCTGGCGCGCACCCTCAAGAACGAATGACCGCGGTAGCGACCGACGCCGAGATCCCGACCGGGTTGCGGCGTTGGGCCATCGTTCTGGCGTCGACGCTGGGCACGGCCGCTTACGACTTCACCTGGACCGTGGTCGGCGTCGCCCTGCCCCATATGCAGGGCACGTTCTCGGCGACCCCGGATCAAGTCGCCTGGATAATGACCGGGTTCATCGTCGGCAGCGCCATGATGATGGCCAGCGTCGGCTTCGTGGTCTCCCACATCGGCCGCAAGAACCTGTTTCTGCTTTCCCTGGCGGGCTACACCATAGCCCTGGTCGGCTGCGGCCTGTCGACCTCGCTGACCGAGATCGTCATCTGGCGGACCTTTCAGGGTCTCATCGGAGCACCGCTCATACCCATCGGCCAAGCCATCGCGGTCGATGCCTTTCCGGCCCGCCAGCACGGCAAGGCGACGTCGATCTGGGGCATCGCTATTATGGCCGGCGGCGCCTTCGGCCCGGTGTTCGGCGGTATGCTGATCGAGCACTACGGCTGGCCGTGGATCTTTTTCATTACCATACCGGTCGGTATCGGGGCGATCTTCGCGGTCTGGTACATCGTTCCCGAGGTGGACAAGGAGCCGGCGCGCAAACTCGACAAGTTCGGTTTCATTATCCTCATGACGGCCATCGTCATGGCGCAGCTGGCGCTTAGCCGGGGGGAGCGCCAGGATTGGTTCGATTCGCCGGAAATTATCACCGAGGCGCTGATCGCCGGCATTGCCCTCTACCTCTACGTGGTCCACACCTGCACCGCCAAGAACCCGTTCATTGACCGCGCCCTGTTCCTCAACTGGAACTACGCCCTCGGCCTGCTGTTCCTGATAATCTTCGGCGCCGTCATCATGCTGCCCAATATTCTGCTGCCGCTGCTGCTCTCTAATGTTGGCGGCTACCCGGCTATCGAGACTGGACATCTGCTGATTCCAAGGGGGATCGGCGTCATTGTCGGGCTGATTTTCATCGGCCAGATCGATGAAATTATCGACCCCCGCGCGACCATCTTCGCCGGCCTAGTGCTAGTTATTCTCACCTCGTGGGAAATGGCCCAATGGACCGCCGAGTTGACCGCCTGGAACGTGATCTGGCCGAATTTTCTCCAGGGCATCGCCGGCGGCATTATGTGGGTGCCGGTCAGCGCCTTGGCGCTCGGCACCTTGCCGCGGCGCTTTCAGGCCGACGGCTATTCAGTGTTCTACCTGCAGTTCGATATCGGCAGCGCCGTCGGCGTCGCCGGCGTCATCGCCATTCACACCCAGAACAGCCAAGCCAACCATGCGGTACTGAGCGAGAACTTGTCGCCATTCAACGAGTTGCTGCGCTATCCCAACATCCCCGAAATATGGGACCTCACCGAGGTCTGGGGCCGCGCCGCCCTTGACTTCGAGGTCAGCCGTCAGGCGGAAATGATCGCCTACAACAACAGCTTCCTGCTGATCGCCGCCGGCACCGCCCTCCTGCTGCCCCTGGTTTTCCTGTTCCAACCACCGCGCCATGACGACGGCGTCGCCGACACCGCCGATTAGAGCAGAAGTCGGCGGTCTTTACGCTCACCGTTGATGAGCTGCGTTCAATCGCCACGCAGGCTCCCGCCAAACGGTTGGCGACCCGCAGTCGCGGGCTAAAAGTAGGGGAGCGCGGATTCGTTTTGACCGCTGGCAAGCGCGAACGCGCGTCGCCGCTCATGCGGCGGGAGCCTGCGTGGCGAAGTGAACGCAGGTCGCTAACAGCGGCCGTCTAAAACGTCACTACACTGCGGATTGATTCGCCGGCGTGCATCAGATCGAAGCCCTTGTTGATGTCGTCCAACGGCATGGTGTGGGTGATCAGGTCGTCGATGTTGATCTTGCCGTCCATGTACCAGTCAACGATGCGGGGCACGTCGGTGCGGCCCTTGGCGCCGCCGAAGGCGGTACCGCGCCACACCCGTCCGGTGACCAGCTGGAACGGCCGGGTGGCGATTTCCTGGCCCGCCCCGGCGACGCCGATGATGATGCTTTCGCCCCAGCCCTTATGGCAGCACTCCAGGGCCTGGCGCATGACCTCCACATTGCCGATGCATTCGAAGCTGTAGTCGGCGCCGCCCTTGGTCAGCTCGACCAGATGGCCCACCAGGTCGTCGCCGACCTCGGTCGGATTGACGAAATGGGTCATGCCGAATTTCTCGGCCAGTTCGCGCTTGTCCGGATTGGTATCGACACCGACGATCATGTCGCAACCGACCATGCGGGCCCCTTGAAGGACATTCAGGCCGATGCCGCCGAGACCGAATACAACCACGTTCGAACCGGCCTCCGCCTTGGCCGTATTCATCACCGCGCCGAGGCCGGTGGTGACGCCACAGCCGATGTAGCAGACCTTGTCGAACGGCGCATCCTGGCGGATCTTGGCCAGGGCGATCTCGGGCAACACCGTGAAGTTGGCGAAGGTCGAAGTGCCCATGTAGTGGTAGATCGGCTTGCCGCCCAGCGAAAACCGGCTGGTGCCGTCGGGCATCAGACCCTGGCCTTGCGTCACGCGGACGGCCTGGCACAGGTTGGTCTTGCCCGAGGTGCAGTATTCGCACTGGCGACACTCGGGAGTATAGAGCGGAATGACGCGATCGCCCTTGACGACGCTGGTGACGCCGGGCCCGGTGTCGACCACTACGCCGGCGCCCTCATGGCCGAGGATGGCCGGGAACAATCCTTCCGGATCGGCCCCGGACAGAGTAAATTCGTCGGTGTGGCAAATGCCGGTAGCCTTGATCTCGACCAGCACCTCGCCGGCCTTGGGGCCTTCGAGTTGTACGGTCTCGATGGTCAACGGCTTGCCCGCCTCGTGGGCAACAGCGGCGCGAACGTCCATTATTAAAGCCTCCCCTGGAACAATTAGATTTTCTGGCCGCCATGTTCGCCATGGCGCGCCGTGATTGCAACCGCGATTTCGCCTCCGCCGCCCCTATTCGGGGCAGAACGGATCGATGTGATCGGCGAGACGGGCCATGCTCTCGCCTTCGTACTGGCCGGCCGAGCCCTCGAAGGCATCGGACAGGCTAATGGCGATCATTCCGTTGGGCATGAGGGCGATGATGTTACCGCCGTATCCCAGCATCTCGGGGATCCAGACGAAGCAACCACGGTTGCCACGATAGGGCATGAGCCAGAACGATGAGCGGTAGCGGTAGGCGCCATGGGCGTTATTCCACAGCACCGGCAAGCCGGGTTCGGCGTCGGTGGGGAATATCCTGCGCAGCCATTTCTCGCTCAGCAGCCGCTGGCCCTCATGAACCCCGTCACTCTGGTAAAGCTGGGCGATTTTCGCCATCTCGTCTAAGGTGGGATAGAGGCCCCAGCCCATGATCGGCACGCCGCGGCCGCCGCCGGCCTCGCGGCTATGCATCATTGGTGCGTATGACAAACCGATGGGCCGCAGCACCTGATCAATCATCATGTCCCAGAGATTAGCCTGTGGCCCTTCCCGATGCTTGAGGAAAGCGTCCATGGCAGCGGCGAGAATGTAGGTATCGACGCTGCGGTAGCGGAAAACCTCGCCGGGGCCCCACGGGTAATTATCGCTGGAGAACGCCATGCGAAGCCGCCGTTCAGCCGGTCCGGCTCTGGCAAATCCGAGAAATTCGGGCGTGCTGTCCTCGTCGTTTTTCGGCGATTCTGGCCTGGAGGACAGGTCACCAACGCCGGTGGCCATGTTGAGAGAGTTGGCGAATTTTACGTCGTCCCAGCCATCGTGGTAGGCGGTGACCTCCACATAATCCTTAATCTTGGCGTCGAAGACGTCGTCGCCATAAATCTCGGCGAGACGCAACAGGGTGAGGCCCGCGCCCATGGACTTGGTCATGGAATAGACCCCGTGGCGCATGTCCGCGCAGTAGGGATAGTCGCCGAAGTCGGTGACGCAGGGCCGGGCGTAGATCACGCCGTCGACCACCAAGGCACTGGTTGTAACGTGCTGCGCATAACCATCGAACCGCTCGCTCAGGCTCGGGTTGGTAACACCTTCGAGGGCGGACCAGGGGCGCATGGACAGGCGCGCCGCCCGTTCCGCTTCGAAATTCGTAACCACGGCGTCATCGATAGCGTGGGGTAAAAAGCTCACCGGCAGTCGACCCCAGGCCGGGGTCCGATCCCAACTGGCCGCTTCCTGAACAATTTGGATTTGAAGGTGCGAGACCCGTTCATTGTCATAGACAAAGGTCGCCAGGCCGTTGTGGGATTCGTTCCACACCTGGCCGGCGAGAATGAAGGGAAACGAGGCGCGCGACATGCCGCCGTCAACCGCTTCGGACCACACCCGCCCGGGGGACACGATGATATCCCAGGAACTATTTCTGTCGCCGCCACGAATGATGTCGCGCTCGACCGGAATCAGGTGGTCGCCGTAGCTGATGAGGGCGAGATCGACCGCCGGAAAAAAATCAGCGCTGCTCACCGATCCGCCAAGCGTCGCCATCATGGTCATGGGGATGGATAGCGTGCCGGACAACGCGTGAAGCGCCGGCCCGACCTCGCCAACGGGCATAAAGTAATCGTTGTGGATCGGCTCGTCCGGCGCCTGGCTGTTGTCGAGCAACGCCCGGACCGTAGGTTGGTCCCTAACCTCACCGGGCGGTGTCGGCACGGCGCTAGCCACGCCGGCAATCATCACCAGCGCGATCAATAAAGGCGACAATTTAGGCATGTCTACCCCCTAGCCCAGAACGCGGTCGAGGTCGGCGACTGACGGCAGCACGTGATCGACTAGGACCGCAAGATCACCGCCCGCAGCGACGCCGGTTTCGACGAAAATTGACAGCCCAGCGCCGCCGGCGCGGGCGAGTTCGACATCGGCGATGGTGTCGCCGACCATGCAGACCTGATGGGCAGCAAGGCCCGTCTTGGCGCAGAACGCCTGGAACACCGCCGGGTTCGGCTTGACGCCGTAACCGGAGTCGGCGCCGGCGACAAAGTCGAAAAAGCGGCCGAAATCATTATGGGCGACCCAGGCGTCGGCCGAGGCGACGCTATCGTTGGTAGCCAGGCCCAGGGCAAAACCACGGCTGCGCAAGCCTTCGAGGATGCCATCCAGGCCCTCGATCACCCAGGGCGCCCGCTCGCCAAATTCCGTGAACAGGTGATCGACCCGCCCGGCGACATCGTCGATCCCTTCAAGCTCGGGGATGGCGGCGCAAAAATCGGTGATGGCGGCGGTCGAGCCACAGGCGAATACCGATGTGGGATCAAGCGTGCCGTCATCGCCATAGCCACCGAGGCGCATGACGCGGTCTGCCAGGGCGGGATCGCCGGCAAGACGGGCCAACTCGTCCGCTGCCGCCCGATAGGCCGGCGGCCAGGTGGCCTCGAAGTCGAGCAAGGTGCCGTCCTTGTCGAACAGAATGCCGCGAATGTTGTTCGTGCTCATGACTGAATTAGATTTCCACTAGTTGCTTTACCCGCTCCCGAAGCACCGGGACCACCTTGCTGTCATACCACGGATTTTCCCGACCCCGCCTCGAGTTCGCCATGACGGGTGGGGCAGCGGCAGAAAATCGGGCATAACCTCACGCCATGCCTTCACAGCCTCTGTGACGCTGCCCCCAGCGCGGGAACCCAGGTAGCGGCTCTGGGCATAGCCGCCTATCAGCAGGGTCAACTCAACCGCCGGCAAATGCGTCCGCAAGCGGTCGTGCCACAGGGTCGCGCATTCGGGCCGGGGCGGGGCGTCACCACCACTGGCGGCCAGGTCCGGATAGCAAAATCCCATGGGGATGATGGCGATGCGCGACGGGTCATAGAAGGTCTCGGCGTCGATTCCCATCCAGCCGCGCAAACGCTCGCCGGACGGATCGTCCCAGGGAATGCCGCTGGCATGAACCTTGGTACCCGGCGCCTGGCCGATGATCATCAGGCGGGCGCCGGCTTCGGTCCGCAGCACCGGCCGGGGGCCGAGCGGCAGATGATCGGCGCAGACCCGGCAAGCCCGGGCCTCGGCAATCACCGCTTCAAGAGACGCCATGTCACGCCGTGAACGACCGCGCCTGGGCCATGAAATTATCGTAGAGCCGGCGGGCGCTGGCGTTGAAGCCTAGCAGCGCCGCCGCCGCGTCGGCCTGGAACCGCGCCAGGGCATCGACGCCCAGGGACCCCTCCAAAGCCTGGCGATAGGCTGGCACCACGCCCCACTCAGGCACGGTGGCGGCGGTCACCTCGCAGTGAAACTGAATGCCCCAGGCCCGATCACCGACCCGCAAGGCCTGGACCGGGCACACCGGTGACTGGGCCAGGGCGACACCACCGTCGGGCAAAGTGGAAACCTCGGCGCCGTGCCATTGCAGGGACTTGATGGTCGGGCCGAAACCGGCGAACAACGGGTCGGCGGCGCCAGCGGATGTCAGATCGACATCGAGGATGCCGATTTCCGGAGCGTCCATGGGACCGACCATGCCGCCGAGGGCCTCGCCGAGCAATTGATGGCCCAGGCAAACCCCGAAATAAGGCATGCGGCGCTCGACCACGGCCTCGCGGACGGCGGCCTTTTCCGGAACCAGCCAGGGGTGTTCATCTTCCTGCCAGACATCCATGGGCCCGCCCATGGCCCACAGGGCGTCGTAGCCATCAAGGGACGGGATCGGTTGGCCAGCGTCAAGCTCGACCGCGTCCCAAGCCACGCCATCCTCGGCGAGAAAATCCCGGAAGATGGCGGGATGCTCGATATCAATGTGTTGAAAGACGAGAAGGCGCATGAATTTTGGCCCGGACGGCGCATCACCGGCCCACGCTCCTTCCCAACCACTCATAGCATACGATCCCGTGGGTGGTTGGGAGGGGGCGTGGGCCAGTGATGCGGTGAGACAACGCTTAACGCCGGGCGGCGCTGGTGTCGGGCATTTCGAGCAGGCGGTCGCGGTCCATCATGCCAGCGGCGACAGCGCCGTTGAGCATGTGCTTCTGGACCTTCTCGAAAGCCCGCACCTCGATCTGGCGCACCCGTTCGCGGCTGATATCGTAGACCTTGCTTAGGTCTTCCAGGGTCAGCGACGGGTCGTCGAGGCAACGGGCGGTGAAGACGTGACGTTCGCGGTCGTTGAGGTCGTCGAGAGCGTCTTCGAGCAACTCCCGCCGCTTGCCCAATTCCTCGGCTTCGGCGAAGTTGGTTTCCTGATCATCGCCGTCGTCTTCGAGGCGGTCGATCCACTCGGCATCCATGTCGGACTTGACCGGCGCGTTGAGCGAGTGGTCAGCCCCTGCCATGCGGCGGTTCATCTCGATCACGTCGTTCTCGGAAACATCGAGCCGGGTGGCGATTTCGGCCACTGCCTCGGGCGGTAAATCACCATCGTCGATGGCCTTGATCTGGCCCTTGATGCGGCGCAGGTTGAAAAACAGTTTCTTCTGGGCCGCCGTGGTGCCGAGTTTGACCAGCGACCACGAGCGCAGGATATACTCCTGGATCGACGCCCGGATCCACCACATGGCATAGGTCGATAGGCGAAACCCGCGTTCCGGCTCGAAGCGTTTGACCGCTTTCATAAGCCCGACGTTGCCCTCGGAAATAACGTCATCGATGGGCAAGCCGTAGCCGCGATAGCCCATGGCGATCTTGGCCACCAGGCGCAGATGACTGGTGATGAGTTGGCGCGCCGCCTCGGTATCCTCGTGCTCGCGCCAGCGCTGGGCGAGCATATACTCCTCCTCGGGCTCTAGGATGGGATACTTGCGGACCTCGGCGAGATAGGCTGATAAACCCTGGTCTCGCCCTAGGGCGGGAACGTAAGACCTTGCCATTGACCCGTTCAGGTTAGTGCACGCACGGCCACGCGCTTAGTGTGAACCTCGCCCATTCATCTGGCAACGTTCTTAATTCGTCCCCATTTGGGCCTCCGCGCGGTGCCGCTTTTGGTTGATCGCCGCGCATCCTTCATATCTGCGTTCCGTGCCCCAGATTCAAGGCCCTTGGCGCAACGCCGCGGTTCCGGTGTATAAGTGGCCCCCATGACAACCCTGATTCCGGTACTTTTGGCCGGCGGTGTCGGCACCCGACTGTGGCCGACCAGCCGCGAGGCCTACCCCAAACAACTGCTGTCCCTGGCCGGCGATGAATCCCTGTTGCAGCAGGCGGCGCGGCGCGCCCTGGCCACGGCGTCCGCCGGGCAGATCATCACGGTGACCACCGAGGCTCACTATTTCGCCGTGCTCGACCAGCTTGGCGACATTGACCCCGACCTCGGCCGCCACATTATTGCCGAGCCCGCCGGGCGCAACACGGCGGCCGCTATCGCCCTGGCCGCGCTCTACGCCGAAGCCCATTTCACCGACCCGGTCTTGTGGGCGGCGGCGGCCGATCATTCCATCGATGATACCGACGTCCTGGCCGGCGCGGTAGTGCTGGCCGCGAGAGCCGCCGCCGAAGGCCGCCTGGTCACTTTCGGCATGGCTCCGGCCAATCCGGACCCGACCCTCGGCTATATCAGACGCGGGCCGGCGCTCGGCGGCCTCGACGGCGCCTTCGCGGTTGACCGCTTTGTCGAGAAACCGCCCCGCGACGAGGCCGCGCGCCTGATAGCCGGCGGCGACTGCTATTGGAACAGCGGCATGTTCGTGTTCGCGGCGGCCACCCTGCGGGCCGCCTTCGAGGCTCATTCGCCCGACGTGCTCGACGCCGTGCGCGCGGCCATGGCCGGCGCCGATACGGACGCCACGCCGTTCCGGCTGCCGCTGGACAAGTACAACAGCGTGCCATCCCAGCCCATCGATAAGGCGGTCATGGAGAAGTCGGACCGTATCGCCGTGGTGCCCCTGGATATCGCCTGGTCCGATGTCGGCTCATGGGACCGCCTGTGGGAAGTCTTGGACAAGGACGACCATGGCAACGCCGCCCATGGCAACGTCATGTTCGAGGACAGCCACAACTCCCTGGTCCGCGCCGACCACCGTCTGGTCGCCTGCGCCGGCGTCGAGGATCTGGTGGTGGTCGAGACGGCCGACGCGGTCATGGTCGCCAACCGCCACGACACCAGCGGCATCAAGGCCCTGGTCGAGCGCCTCAAGGCGGCGGGGCGCAGCGAGGCCACGGCCCATCTCGACGACCGCCGGCCCTGGGGCGCATTCTCGGTGCTCATGGAAGGGCCGCGCTTTAAGATCAAGGAGATCACGGTCAAGCCCGGCGCTCGGCTGTCCCTGCAGATGCACCATCACCGCAGCGAACACTGGGTGGTCATCGAAGGAACCGCCCGGGTCACCTGCAACGACGAAGAGCGCCTGCTGGCGGAGAACGAATCCACCTACATCCCCATCGGCGCCACCCACTGCCTGGAGAACCCCGGCAAGGTACCCTTACGCATCGTCGAAGTGCAATGCGGCAGCTACGTGGGCGAGGACGATATTGTGCGCCTGGAAGACAGCTACGGGCGGGTCGAGCAAGAGAGCTAGCGGGACTTGCGCCGGGCCACGCTGCGCGGTTTGCGCTTCTTCAGCCGATTGGCTTGCCAGCTGCGTTTCTCAGCGGCGGCGATCAGCGTCTGCTGGCAACCGACGGTCTCCTCGCCCTCGGCCGGCCGGCGTCTGATGTATTCGCCGTCCGGCTGCATGTCCCAGGCCGAAACCTGATCGCCGAGTTGCAGCTTGAGGATATTGTCGAGTTCATCGCACCAGGCGGGATCGGCCACCGGAACCAAGACTTCGACACGGCTCTTGAGGTTGCGGGTCATGAGGTCCGCCGAGCCGATGAAATACTCGTCGTCGCCGCCATTGGCGAAGTGGTAAATGCGGCAATGTTCGAGGAACCGCCCAACGATGCTGACGACGGAGATATTCTCGCTGACCCCGGCCAGGCCCGGCCGCAGGCAGCAGCTGTCGCGGATCACCAGCTCGACCTTGACCCCGGCCTGGGACGCCCGATGCAGGGCATGAATAATATCGGCGTCCTGGAGCGCATTGGATTTGAGCCGGATCAGCCCGGCGGTCCCGTTCGACTGGTGTTTGATCTCACGTTCGGTTTTTCCGAGTAGCCGGTTCTTCATGGCCTTCGGCGCGGCGAGAATCTTGTGGTAGGTCCGCGACGGCTTGTAGCCGGTGGTCAGGTAATTGAACATCTCCCTGAGATCGGTGCCGATAATGTCATCGCAGCTCAACAGACCAAGGTCCGAGTACAGTCGCGCCGTGCCGGCGTGGTAGTTGCCGGTACCGATGTGGGTGTAGCGACGCAGTCCGGCATAGTCCCGGCGCACGACCAGGATCACTTTCGAATGGGTCTTCAGGCCGACAACGCCATAGTTGACGTGGATGCCGGCTTCCTCCAGCCGGTTCGCCCACTTGATATTGGCGGCCTCGTCGAAACGCGCCTTGAGTTCGACGACCACCGCGACCTGCTTGCCGTTGCGCGCCGCGTCCGTCAGGTAGCGAATGATCTCGCTTTCCGCCGATGTCCGGTAGAGCGCCATCTTGATCGCCAGGACTTTGGGGTCGGTGCTGGCTTCGCGCAGGAAGCGCTCGACCGACGTGGCAAATGACTCATGGGGGTGGTGCAGCAGGATCGAACCGGCATCGCGAATGATGTGAAAGATGCTGCGATCATCGGTGAGTTTCACGCTGTTAATGGGGTGATGGTCCGGGTCGTGGAGCTCGTGAAGATCGATCATGGCGATCTGCATGAGGTCAGCCATGCCAAGCAGGCCTTCCATGGGGAAAACGTCACGGCTCTCGTCGAGCCCCAGCTCGCTGGCCAGCATGCCCTGGTGGACCGGGTCGAAGTTCTCTTCGACCTCGAGACGCACGGTGGTCGCGAACTTACGGTCGCGGAGTTCGGTTTCGATCATGGCCAGAAGGTCGTCGGCCTGCTCCTCGTCACGCTCCGTATTGGCGTTGCGCGTGACCCGGAACACCTCGCATGAGGTGATCTCCATATCCGGGAACAGCAAGTCCAGGTTGTGGGCCATGACTTGCTCGAGGGGCACGAAGGTAAACCTGTCGCCGACCTGGACAAAGCGCGGTGTGTTGGCGTCAATCGGCACCTTGACTCGGGCCTGGGCGGTATCATCTCCATCGGTCAGGCGCAACGTGGTCAACAGGTTGAGCGACAGGTTGGAGAGAAATGGGAACGGATGCGACGGGTCCATGGCCAGCGGCGTCACCAGCGGAAAAATATTCTCCTTGTAGTCATCACGCAGCGCTGCCTGGTCGGCTTCGAACATGGGCTCTACGAAGTCGGCAGCCAGGCTTTGCTCAAGCGGCTGCGCCGGGTCGATGCGGATATCGGCACAATGATGATGATCGGCCACAACACCGGCATCGAGCATCTCGCGCTGGCCCTGACCAGCGGCACCGAGACCAAACCGCTGGCGCGCATGCGGGCCAAATTCCCCACCCTGGACCTGGCCTCGATCGAAATCAGAAAGGGAGCCTGGTCGAAGCTCGGGCCGGGCAGCGCCCGGTTGACGGATTTCGTCGTCCCGCGCAATCTTGAGAAGGCCAAGCGAAAGAAATAACGACTCGGCCGCCGAGGCGACTTCATTGACCTCGAAGGGGGCGACGGGCGGGTGACGCATGGGGACCGACTGCATTCTTGCGGTCACGGCGATTTTCTGCCAAAGAGTGCTGCACGCGGCGATGGGGCGTAGCCAAGAGGTCTAAGGCACCGGTTTTTGATACCGGCATTCGGAGGTTCGAATCCTCCCGCCCCAGCCATTTTCTAACGGCCATTTAAACGTCATTTAAGCCCGTTTTTAGAAATCTTCCCCCGTACATAGGTACCGGAGAACCTCTTCATAAATATCCTCAAACAAATTGACGGCACTTTGCGCAAGATACGCACACTTGATACCGCTCCTGAGGTTCATCCCATTGGCAGACAGCCCGTTGAATTTGTCGGCATTAAGAATTGAATTCGTTTTGAGCGATACGTTAACTGCCGCATATTGGCTGTGATCACCCTCCTTTTCAGACTTGTTGAGGATCATGACACCGTGAACACCGCTATAGCAGGTAGGGTATTCAGACATGTCCAGTAATATTCAGCCGCTGCGCCGT
>CAZYDR010000049.1:10389-27921 GCA_964645285.1 uncultured Alphaproteobacteria bacterium | reverse complement strand
TCGATTCAAGTGCGCTCCCGGAACAGGTTATCGCCGACACCCTGACTTCATCTTTCGGCAGCGCCGGCCAACGCTGCTCGGCGCTCCGTGTGCTGTTCGTCCAGGCCGAGATCGCGCCCCGACTCATTGCTATGCTGGCCGGCGCCATGGAGGAACTGCGGATTGGCGACCCGGCGCTGCTCTCCACCGACGTGGGGCCGGTGATCGACGAAGCGGCGCAAACCATGCTGATCGCCCACGGCGAAGCCATGACGCGCTACGGCACTCTGATCAAGCGCGTCACTTTGCCGCCGGAGACGGAACACGGTACTTTCGTGGCCCCGGCGGCTTTCGAAATCGACTCCCTGGCGCGGCTTGAGCGTGAAGTCTTCGGTCCCATCCTTCACGTGGTGCGCTACAAATTCGATCGTCTCGACGACGTTATCGCGGCGGTCAATGGCACCGGCTACGGCCTGACCCTGGGCATTCACAGCCGTATCGATGAGGTGGTGGATTACATCGCCAGCCGGGTGCGCGCCGGCAACGCTTACGTCAACCGCAACATGGTCGGCGCCGTGGTCGGGGTCCAGCCGTTCGGCGGCGAGGGCCTGTCGGGCACCGGTCCCAAGGCCGGTGGCCCGCGCTACCTGCACCGCTTCGCCACCGAGCGGGTCATCAGCACCGACACCACTGCCGCCGGCGGCAATGCTTCGCTGTTGTCACTTGAGGATGAGGCGTAGGGACAACGATGATAAATCTTGAAATACGGTCCGAACCGGTTCAGGAATCCTGGTTTGATCTCAACGGTCATCTGAACGAAGGCTACTTTCTGGTCGCCTGCTCAAAGGGTGCGTTCGAGTGGCTGGCGCAGTTCGGCGCGACCATGGACTACTTCTATGAAACCGGCAGGACTATTTACACGGTGGAGACCCATCTACGTTATCCCGATGAGGTCCATTTACCGGCCGTCCTCGACATCGAATTCATGATCCTGGGATCCGATGCCAAGCGCGTTCACGGCGCCCATGTAGTGCGCGTGGACGGCAAGGAGAAGGCGACGGTGGAGTGCCTATATCTCCATGTGGATTTAAGAGCCGGGCGCGCCGAGCCTATGTCGGACGCCATGCAGGCCGCGTTCAAATCAGCGGAGGTCGCCGAACTTCCCGACTGGTCGGGCAGTCAGGTTACGCTGGCGAGGCGCTGATCGACAGCCCTACATGGGTTGGGGCCGGCGCGGACCAGGCGGCTGGGCAACCATATGGTGCTGACGGCGTGGCCGATGACGGCGATCAGAATAATGACACCGCCGATTACGCTCGCCAGGGACGGAAGCTCGCCGATGACGAGCCAGACCCAGGTCGGCGCGAGCACGGTCTCGATGAGGCCGAGCAGCATCAGTTCGGTCGCCGGTACTGTCCGTGTCGCATAGGCGAAGAGGGGATTGCAGACGGCGCTGATGACAGCGCCCTGTAACAGGCAGAGGCCCAGACCGTGTCACGAAATCGCTAAATCGGTGACCAGCAGGGCCGACGCGAAAACTGCCAGTATGCCCGAGAGAGCGACAGCCGGGGTCATGTCCACATTGCGGCCAAGGCGTACCGAAACCGCGTAGCCGGCCATTAGCGTGGCGGTGCCGAGCGCCAGGAAGATGCCGGTAGCGTCGTCCAGGGAAAGCCCGTCGAAGACCATGACGCCAACACCGCAAAGCGCCGCGGCGGCGGCGATCCAGGTACGCAGGGTTACGGTTTTACGCAGTAACAGCCAAGCCAGGGCGGCGGCGATGAACGGGCTCACGGCAATGAGAAAAGCGATATTGGCGATGGTGGTGAATTGCATCGCGTGGAGAAACAACAAGCTGGCGCCGCATAGGCATAGGGTAGCGGCGATGCCCGGTCGCCCGACCTTGCGGCACACCCGCCAAGTACCTGCGCGATGACGCAGGAGAATAGTCAGGGAAACGCCGAGGGACACACCAACGGGCCGGCAATAATCGTCTCCCATGATCCGGCTTCCTCGATGCTGCGGAAAATCAGACCGGTGAAGCTCCACGCGCAGGCGATGCCGAGGGCGATGGCGACACCTTTACGATGGGACGGCGCCCAGGCCGCTGCCGACTTGGTATCGATGCTTGTCATGGTGGTTAGCGGTAACAGGAAAGAAAATTATGGTCACGGCATGGCGCTCCGGAAGAGCCGCTGAATTGTCCGGGATCATTCCCCGGAAATCGAACGAACGCCAGCACGAACTGCGCTCAGCTTGGTGATAGGATGAGCTTGATGACGATGGCCAACCAACAGGTTTTCGATGCCACCGCCCGGGACTACGACCAGGGGCGGCGCCGGCTGTTGCCGGGGATCGACGAGTTCTACGGCGCGACCCTCGGCTTTATGCGGTTCGAACGCGAGACGCCCTTGCGGGTGCTCGACATCGGCGCCGGGACCGGGCTGTTGAGCGCCATGGTCGCGGCGTCGTTTCCCCAGGCGCGGATTACCCTCAGTGATATTTCGAGGGAGATGCTGACCGTCGCGCGCGAGCGTCTGGGCGAGGGCGGGCGGTTCGAGTTTGTCGAGGCCGACATGGTCGGGCAGGCGCTGCCCGGCAACCTCGATGCGGTGATCTCGGCACTCGCCATTCATCACCTGGACGATGGCGAGAAGCGGGCCCTTTATGGCCGCATTCATAGTGCGTTGCGGCCCGGCGGTGTGTTCTTCAATGCCGAGCAGGTGAGGGGGCCGACAGCGGACATCGACGCCGCCAACCATGCCGCCTGGCAGGCGGCGGTTCATGATCTGGGGGTCGGCGAGGTTGAACTGACCCAGGCCCTGGAGCGTATGAAGGCGGATCGGCCGGCGACCCTGAATGACCAATTCGGCTGGCTACGAGATGTCGGATTCAAGAACGTCCAATGCGCCTATGAGGACGGTATGTTCGCCGTGTTCGATGGCGCCGCCTAGCTTCGCGAGACGTGAATCGGCGGCAACCGATCACGCCATGGCATGGCGTCCTCCAGTGCCGCGCCGAGGGCGATCAGGATGTGTTCCTCGGCGGGTCGGGCAGCGATCTGCACGCCGATGGGCAGGCCGCTTGAGTGCATGGCGAGCGGCAGGGACATGGCCGGCTGGCCGGTAACGTTATAGAGCACCATGTACTGGACCGGCCGCTGTTCGTGCCGCAGGAACTCCCGGGGCGACAGGTCCACATCCATACCGTAGATGCCGTGTGGCTGGGCGACTTGTGCGGCGGTCGGCGTAATCCACGCGTCGTATTGGGCAAAAAATGCCCCTGTCTGGCGGCGCACCGTATTGAACGCGCCCATGGCCTCGAAGAAGTCGCTGTCGGTCATCTGCTTGGCGTATTCGTAGAACCGCAAGGTGCCGGCCTCGACCGTGTTGGCATTGACCGTGCGACCCATCTCTTTGCCGTAGCCGTCAAGCCGCCCGTGAAAGTCCTGGAACCAGATGGTGACGCAGGCATCGTCAATAGCCTCGATGTCCACGGGCGGGGCGTCCTCGGTAACATCGTGGCCCAGGTCCTCGAGCGTCTTGGCCGTGGCCCGTACCGCTTCGGCGACTTCCGGGTCAACCGGCGCGTCCATCAGGGGCGCCGCCGAGAAGGCAAGCTTCAGGGGCTTGGCCGGGCCGTCCAGATACGCGGTGTAGGGGCACGGCGCGCGGGCGATGACGAAGGGATCGCCGGGTTGGGGCACGGCCAGGTGGTCGAGCATGGTTGCGGTATCGCGCATGGTCTTGGTCTGGACGAAACTCATGGACATGCCGTGGCCCCATTCGTCGTAATTGGGGCCGGACGATATGCGGCCGCGTGACGGCTTGAGCCCGACGCCGCCACACCATGTCGCGGGGCCACGGATCGAGCCGCCGATGTCGGAGCCATGGGCCATGGGTACGATACCGGCGGAGACCGCCGCCGCGCTGCCGCCGCTCGAACCGTTGGACGAGTAACCCTGTTTCCATGGTGTCGACGTATTGCCGTAGAGGGTGTTCTCGCTGGTTCCCGACATGGAGAATTCAGGCGTGTTGGTCCGCCCAACGATGCTGACCCCGCTGCGCCGCACCAGCCCGGCGTAATGACTGTCCTCTGCCGCGATCATGCCTTCGCAGAGGCGGCTGCAGAATTCGCATTTGAGGCCACCAAAATGGGCGCCGACATCCTTGATCAGATAGGGCACCCCGGCAAACGGCGCATCGGAATCCGTGTCGGGTGGGACCAGTACAGCGTCGTCATAGGTCTCGATCACCGCATTGATGTCGCCGTTGACCGCATCGATGGCCCGCAAGGCACAGGCCCTGACCTCTTCGGCCGAAACCTCAGCGCTCTTGATCAGCGCGGCGATGCCCATGGCATCGAAGGCGGCATATTCGAAAAGCTTCATGGCTAATTGCTCCTGTCCCGCGCCAGTGCGGCGCCGTCGTGGTCGCCAATGCCGTCAAGGGCGCGGGCGCGAAGCTGCCATGCCGATGCGCTGTCAGGCATGGCGGCGCAGCGCTCTGCGGTCAGCGCCCGGGCCAGGCTGTGGCGGCCGCAGCTCAGGGCCGCCTCGATCAGGGTGACGGTGAACAGGTCGCGCTGGGCGTGGCTGCCGCCGACGCTATAGAGCTCGTAGCGAATTGGCAACAGCTTATCGACGGCGCGGTCATGATCGCCAGCCCGATAGGCGGCCAGGCCTTCGCAGGCGGCGATCCCCACATGGCGCATGATCGGCGCCATGGTGCCCTTGCGGGTGGCGGCATAGGAATGCATGGAGGTGATCATATCCTCGGCCGCGCCCTGACGGCCGCCACCGGCCAGGCACATCATGAAATGGGCGTCGGTAAAATTGTCGTTGTGGTCGTCGACGCGGCCCGTGACCTTATCGGCTATCTCGTCCCAGCGCAGGCCGACATCGACGCTGGCCAGTTCGAGCCGCCACAACAGGGAGGCGGCGTCGTGAATGTCGTAGATGACGTCGGAGAAGTCGTCGCGCACGCGCTGGTCATAGAGCGTCAGGGCGCTGTCGGTGGCGCTGCCCGCCATGAAATAGAGCGCCTTGTGCCACCACACATGATGGGCGAAGAAATTGCAGCCCGCCCAGCCTGCCTCGGTATCACTCAGCCAGGCGATGCCGTCGACGGCGCGGCCCTGCATCTCCATGACGTGGGCCACCGCATGAACCGCCCAGATATCTTCATGGTTGATATCCACCGCTTTCCGGCCGGCGTCTTCGGCGCGGGCGTACTCGCCGCACTCCTCAAGGCCGAAGGTATACATGCCGAGCATATAGCCGTAGCCCGTCATGGTCTCGTCCCAGGCCGGCAATACCCGGGCGACGCTATCGCGCAGGTTGGCGGCATCGCCGAGGTTGAAGTGAAACCCGGTGGCAAGGCGGAGCGCCAGCAGGTCCGTAGAGTGTTCGATCAGCAGATGTTCCCAGCGCCCAACCGCGCCGGTGAGGTCGCCGGCGCACCAGTCCCGAAGAGCCAGGAAATGACCATGTTCGCGCGGCGTGGCGACCCCTGATTCGGCTCGCGCCAGACATGCAACAGCTTTTGCGTGGACGGCGGGCACCCCCATCATCAGATAAGCATAACCGCACAGACAATGGGCCAGGGCAAAGTCCGGGTCGGCCTCCAGGGCGGCCTTCACATGGGTTACCGGGTCGGCCTTGAAGCCGCAGAAGCCGTCGACTGCCGCGTTGTAACTGGCCGCCGCGTCGTCGCTCGCGGTGGTTAAGTGTAATCCCTGGGCATCGCTTAGCATGACGTTCAGGCCATCTCGCCGTGAACGGCTTTGACGAACATATCGCGAAGTTCGGGCTCGCCAATGGCTATCGGATTGCCGCCGCAGGACGGGTCGATGGCGGCCATGGGCACCAGCTCGTCGATATGCTCGTCGCCGATGCCGAGTTCGGCCAGGGTATGTTCGATGCCGAATGCCGCGCGCAGCTCCAGCACCCAGGCCATGACCGCCTCGTAGGACGGATTGGGCAGGTCGAGATAGCGCGCCAGGGCTGTCATGCGGTCATCGATGGCCGGGCGGTTGAAGTCCATCACATAGGGCATGACCACCGCATTGGTCAGGCCGTGATGCTTGTCGTGAACCGCGCCGATGGGGTGGCTCATGGCGTGGATGGCGCCGAGGCCCTTCTGAAACGATGTGGCGCCCATGGTGGCGGCCGCCAGCATATGGGCCCGGGCCGCCAGATTGGTCCCGTCCTCCACCGCCGTCGGCAACCAGTCCTTGACCAGTCGCAGGCCTTCGAGGGCGATGCCCTGGGCCATGGGGTGGTAGTGCGGCGAGCAATAGGCCTCGAGGCAGTGGGCCAGGGCGTCCATGCCGGTCCAGGCGGTGATGTTGCGCGGCAGGCCGATGGTCAGCTCCGGATCGGAGATGACGATGGCCGGCATCATCCTGGGGTGAAAGATGATCTTCTTGAGGTGGGTGGCCTCGTCGGTGATGACCGAGGCGCGGCCGACTTCGGAGCCGGTGCCGGCGGTGGTCGGCACGGCGACGATGGGGGCAATGCCGTCGGCGTTGACCCGGGTCCACCAGTCCTCGCGATCCTCGAAATCCCAGATTGGCCGGTCCTGCCCGACCATCAGTGCGATGGCCTTGGCGGCATCGAGGCCGCTGCCGCCACCGAAGGCGATAACACCGTCGCAGCCGGCGTCCTGGTAGGCGGCGACCCCATCGGTCACATTCTGGCCCACCGGGTTGCCTTTGATGTCGGCGAACAGCGCTGTCGGCAGGCCGGCGTCGTCGTCGGCGGCGATGGCGCCCTGCACCATGGGCAGGTCCTTGAGGCCGGGATCGGTGGCCAGCAGGGGGCGGGTCATGCCGAGATCCCGGCAGGCGTCGGCAAGCTCAGCGATGCGGCCAGGACCGAAGCGCATGTCAGTGGGGAAGTTCCAGTTGCCGCGAAGAGTTTGAGGATCGATGGTCATGGTTGCGCCTCTGTAAATAACGTTACTCTTTGACTAATGGTATAATACCAGGCTGCCCTGATAGGGACTCATTTCACCGGGATTATGTTGCCCGAAGGCAAGGCGCGCGTTGCGCCGTAGTGTCCCACACTAAAAGCACCGCGCAACGCCGCATTCGGGCAAAAGAACCCGGCCTTCGGTGGCATGAAACCGACTATCGGGTGCGTTGCGCCGCTTGCCCGATGCTAAAGTATTGCGCTGCGCACCGCGCCTACCCGAATGGACGGTTTGATGCCATGAAATGGGTTCCTATCAGTGCAGCCTGGTATAAAGTTCGGCCATGGATTCGAAGCCCCTGATTATCGACTGCGACCCGGGCAAGGACGACGCCGTCGCCTTGCTCCTGGCCTTCGCCTCGCCCGAGCTCGATCTGCGCGCCATCACCACGGTGGCGGGCAATGTGCCGCTGGCGAAGACGGCGGCCAACGCGCGGCGCATATGCGAACTCGGGGGACGCGCCGACATTCCGGTCCACGCCGGTTGCCCGCGACCCATCATGCAGCCCCTGGAGACCGCCACCCATGTCCACGGCGAGGACGGTCTTGCCGGGGCCGACCTGCCGCCGCCAACCATGGCGTTGGCCGACGGACACGCGGTCGATGTGCTGGTCGAGCGCCTCATGGCCGCCGACGACATCACCCTGGCGGTGCTGGGGCCCATGACCAACGTCGCCCTGGCCATCATCAAACAGCCCGATATCGTGCCGCGAATTCGCGAGATTGTCTTCATGGGCGGCGGTGTCGGGGTCGGCAACGTGACGCCCTATGCGGAATTCAATTTGTATTGCGATCCCCTTGCCGCCGCCGTGGTCGTCGGCGCCGGCGCGCCGCTCACCATGATCGGTCTCGACGTCACCCATCAGGCCCGCGCCACGGCCGAGCGGCTGGCCGCCATTGCCGCGATCGGCAATCCGCTGGCGGACATTGTCACCAGTATGCTGGGAATTCATCGCGAGCGCGGGGCGGACACGGAGTCCGGTGAAATCGGCTCACCGCTCCACGATCCTTGTGTCATCGCCTATCTGCTGCGTTCGGGTCTATTCGACTGCGAAGCCCTACACGTCACCGTCGAAACCACCGACTTCGAACGCTTGGGCGAGACCGTGGTGCTGGGGGCGGGCCAGGATGCTAACGTCAACGTGGTGCGGGGCATCGACGCCGACGGTTTTTTCGCCCTGCTCACCGAGCGGCTGGCCCGGCTTTAGAAGGAAACGCCTCATGTACACGCTCTACTACGACGAGGGGAAGGCGAGCTACGCGCCGCATATGGTGCTTGAGGAAATCGGCGCCGAGTACGAACTGGTGCGGGTCGATGTGGCCAAGGACAAGCCCCGTGACCCGGCGTTTCTCAAGCTCAATCCCAACGGCTGGATTCCGGTGCTGGTTCATGGCGACATGGTGATTCACGAGTCCGCCGCCATCGTCATGTATCTCTGCGACCGTCACCCGGAGGCCGGGCTGGCGCCGCCGCCGGATGATCCGTTGCGTGGGCACTTTTATCAGTGGTTGCTCTATTTCTCAGACACTCTGCAGATCGCCTACCAGATGACCTATTACCCCGAGCGCCACTCGACCGATCCCGCACATGTTCCGGCGGTGATCGCCAAGGCTCGGGAGCGGCTGGATAGGGTCTGGGGCTACATCGACGATTCGCTCGGGTCGGGTCCCTATTTCCTCGGCGACAGGTTCAGCGCCTGCGACCTCTACGCCTACATGCTGGCGACCTGGTACCCCATGGGCGACGAAGCTTTCCTAGCCACCGTACCCAACGTCGCGCGGCTCGTCGGAGAGGTTACCCAACGCCCGGCGGTACAGCGCGCCATGGCGGTTCACATCGTTACCTGATTCGACCTTGTCCACGTCTTCCTGGTCCCGACTTTATGTCGGAAAATACGCCGGCATAACCCTGATCCTCAATCTCGGGATCGGTCTGCACGCGGTCGATATCTTCATCGTCGCCACCATCATGCCGTCGGTGGTCGGCGACATCGGCGCCGCCGCCTTCTACGCCTGGACCACCACGCTCTATATGGTGGCGTCCATTGTCGGTGCTGCCAGCAGCGCTCCGATCAAAGCCGGCCTGGGATTGCGCCGATGTTATTTTCTCGCCGCCCTTGGTTTTTTGGCGGGATCGGCAATCTGTGCCGTAGCGCCCGACATGCTGGTGTTGCTTATGGGGCGGGTGGTCAAGGGCCTTGGCGGCGGTCTGCTTATCGCTACCAACATGATGCTGGTGCGCGAGGTTTATCCCGAAGACATCCGCACCCCGGCGCTCTCGACCATGTCAGCCATGTGGGGCATCGCCGCTATGCTGGGACCGATGATCGGTGGTGTTTTCGCCGAGTTCGGCGGCTGGCGCGGGGCATTCTGGTTCAGTGTGCCGATCATCATCCTGTTCAGCGCCATGGCGTGGCGCAGGTTGCCGGAAAACGAGATTGCCCCCTCGGCGCCGCGGTTTCCCGTCTAGCGCCTGGCCATGTTGGGTTCCGGCGTGATGTGTGTCGCCGCCGCCGGCAACATCGATGGCCTCGCGCCCGTCTCGCGCTTATCGCCTCGGCGGTCGCCCTGGTGGCGATGACCTTTCGCCGCGACCACGGCGTCGCGCATCGACTGTTTCCCACCCGGCCATTGTCGCTTAACCGGTCGGTCGGCACCGCCTATTGGATCATGTTCCTGTTCACCTTCACCCACAGTTCCATCGGCGTGTTTATTCCGCTGGTGGTTCAGGTGATGCACGGCGCGTCGCCGCTGATTGTCAGTTACTTCACCACCGTCATGGTCATCAGCTGGACGGCGGCCACGGTCGGCGGCGCCGGGCTTCAGGGGCGGGCCGTGCGTTTCGTGGTCGGTATGGGACCGTTGCTGCTGGTAACCGGAATTGCCGGCGTCGCCCTGGTTGCCACCACCGGGCCGTTGCCGTTGCTTGCCGGGTGCATCTGCGTGGCTGGTCTCGGTATCGGATCGTGTCTCGCCCATATCGTCAACTGGACCATGACGGCGGCGGACCCTGGCGAGGAAAGCGTTACCGCGTCGTCGATCCCCACCGTGCGCTCTCTGGGCATCGCCTTCGGTTCATCGTCGGCCGGGCTGATCGCCAATATAGCCGGTCTCGGCGACGGCATATCCGTCGAGGCCGTGACCATGGCGGCCAATTGGGTCTATGGCGTCGCCGTGGCGCCGGCCTCGTTGATCTCTATGCTGGCGTTCCGCCTGTTGTGGCTCCGACGCGCCATCGTGGTGTAAGATCAGCAGGATATGGGCGACAGTAAGAAACTTTCCGCGCGCTCGGCCGGTGCCGAGGTTGACGCTTTTCTCAAGCGCGTCGCGGCGACCCCCGCGCCCCGGTCCGACGGCGGGCGCGGGCGGCTGATGTTTGCCATGGACGCCACCGCCAGCCGCGAGCCGACCTGGGACACCGCCTGTCATCTTCAGGGCCAGATGTTCAAGGAGACAGCGGCTCTTGGCGGCCTTGAGGTTCAGCTTGTCTTCTATCGTGGTTTCGGTGAGTGCCGGACTTCGAAATGGGTGGCGAATTCCCGGGCCCTGGTGCGGCAAATGACTCGAGTTTACTGTGTCGGCGGCCATACCCAGATCGGCCGAGTGTTGAGCCACGCCATCAAGGAAACCAAAAAGAAGAAGGTCAACGCCGTGGTCTTCGTAGGCGACTGCATGGAAGAAGATGTTGATCATCTGTGCCATCTGGCCGGCGAGCTCGGCCTAATCGGCGTGCCGCTGTTCATCTTCCACGAAGGCGCCGAGCCAATCGCCGCCGGAGCATTCAAACAAATGGCGCGGTTAAGCAATGGCGCCTATTGCCCCTTCGACATGGGCAGCGCCGCCCAATTGCGCGACTTACTCAGCGCCGTGGCGGTCTTCGCCGCCGGCGGCCGCAAGGCGCTTGAGAACTATGGCAAGCGGGCCGGTGGCGCGGTGGCGCAGATCACTCGTCAGGTCAAATAGCGGAGACGCCGGATGCTGGTGTCCTATCTCCTACTCGGCCTTGGCCTGCTGTTCGCCGTACTGTTTCTGGCCCGCTGGTTCGCCAACGCCAACCCCAAATCCCTGGTCCTGGCGGTAAAATATATCGGCGGCGCGGCCCTGGCGCTGGCGCTGCTGTATGTGGTTCTGAGTGGCCGGTTCTTCCTCATCTTCTGGCTGGCCATGCTGTTGCCGTTCGCACTGCGTATGTTCCGTCGCTTCGGTAACGCCCGACCGTCGCCGGGCCAGTCATCGGACGTGGAGACCGCGTATCTGAAAATGGTGCTCGACCATGATAGCGGCGAAATGACCGGTACCGTGCTCAAGGGTGACTTCGCCGGCCGCGATCTGGGTGATCTGAGCCTTGACGAGTTACTTGATCTTTTCGATGAGTGCCTCGACGCCGACGAGAAGTCGGCCCAGGTACTAGAGGCCTATCTCGACCGTGGCCGCCATGCTAACTGGCGCGACGCCATGGACGCCCGCCAGGGGCGAGGTGTCGGCAAGACAGCCATGACCATGGACGAGGCGCGCGATATTCTCGGCGTCGGTCTGGACGCGGACAGCGACGAGATCAGGGCGGCGCACCGCGAATTGATGAAACAGAACCACCCGGACCGTGGCGGATCGACTTATCTGGCAGCCAAGATCAATCTGGCCAAGGATCTGTTACTGGGGGTATAAACGCCGCGCGCGTCCAGGAAGACAGTCGAAACAAAAAAAGATTTGGCGATGACGCAAACAATCAAGAAAGCGGTATTTCCCGTCGGCGGTCTCGGCACCCGGTTTCTGCCGGCGACCAAGGCCATGCCCAAGGAAATGCTGACCGTGGTCGACAAGCCGCTGATCCACTATGCGGTGGAGGAAGCCCAGGCCGCCGGGATCGAGGAATTCATTTTCATCACCGGCCGTGGCAAGTCGGCCATCGAAGATCATTTCGACTATTCCCACGAGTTGTCCGAAGCGCTCAAGTCGCGGGGCAAGCTCGTCGAGCTTGAGGCCATCAGCGCCGGCATGCCGGGGCCGGGGCAGGTCGGCTATACTCGCCAGCCGGAGCCCCTGGGCCTGGGCCATGCCGTGTGGTGCGCCCGCAACATGGTTGGTGATGACCCCTTCGCCGTGCTGCTGGCCGACGACCTGGTGCTTGGCGATACGCCGTGCCTCAAGCAAATGACTGACACCTGGGGCGCCACCGGCGGTAACATGGTCGCGGTCATGGAGGTCGAGCGGGAGCATACCAATCGCTATGGCATTCTCGACGTGGTGTCCGACGACGGTGTCCGGGTCGAGGCCAAGGGCCTGGTCGAAAAGCCCGAACCCGCCGAGGCGCCGTCGACTGTGGCGGTAATCGGCCGCTATATCCTCATGCCCGAGGTGTTCGATCACCTGTCCCGGGGTGAGCTCGGCGCCGGCGGCGAAATCCAGCTTACCGACGCCATCGCCGCCATGATCGGTCAGGCGCCGTTCCACGGCATGCGTTTCGAGGGCGAACGGTTCGACTGCGGCAGCCGCGCCGGCTTTATTCAGGCCAATGTGGCCTTTGCCCTGGCCTGCGACGACTTGCGCGACGACATCGCCGCGTTCATCCGCGGTTATTGTTGAAGTAGGAGAGATACACCATGCGGATCGTGATGGTTGGGGCCGGCTATGTTGGCCTGGTGACCGGTGCCTGTTTTTCCGAGTTCGGCGTCGATGTCACCTGCATCGACAGCGACGAGAGCAAGGTCGAGCGGCTCCGCCGTGGCGAAATTACCATCTTCGAGCCTGGCCTTGAGGATCTGGTGCGGAGCAACGTGGAAGCCGGCCGGCTCGATTTCGGCGGCGACATCGCCCCGGCGGTGGCCAATGCGGATGCGGTCTTCATCGCCGTCGGCACCCCGGCCCGGCGCGGTGACGGCCACGCCGACCTGACCTACGTCTACGAGGCGGCGCGCGACATCGCCAAGGCCCTCGACGGCTATACGGTGGTGGTTACCAAGTCGACGGTTCCCGTGGGCACTGGGCGCGAGGTCGCGCGAATTATCCGTGAGTTCCGGCCTGACGCCGAGTTCGACGTTTGCTCGAACCCCGAGTTCCTTCGTGAAGGCTCGGCGATCAACGACTTCATGCGGCCCGATCGGGTGGTGGTGGGCACCGATTCCGACCCGGCCCGGGAGATGATGCGTCTGCTTTACCGGCCGTTGTTCCTCATGGAGACGCCGGTGCTGTTTACCAGCCTGGAAACCGCCGAGCTGATCAAGTATGCCTGCAACGGATTCCTCGCCACCAAGGTCACCTTCATCAACGCCATGGCTGATCTCTGCGAGAAGGTCGGCGCCGACGTCCACGATGTCGCCCGCGGCATCGGTCTCGACGGTCGTATCGGCCGCAAGTTTCTCCATCCCGGTCCGGGTTTTGGCGGCAGTTGTTTTCCCAAGGACGCCATCGCCCTGGTCCGTACGGCACAAGAGTACGGCGCGCCTCTGACCATCGTCGAGACGGTGATCGAGGCCAATGAGGCGCGCAAGCGGGCCATGGTCCAAAAGATCATTACAGCCTGCGGTGGCTCTGTGGACGGCAAGACCATCGCCGTGCTTGGCGTCACCTTCAAACCCAACACCGACGATATGCGCGATGCGCCCGGCCTGGTCATCCTGCCGGGTCTAATCGAGGCCGGCGCGACGATCCGCGCGTTCGATCCCGCCGGCATGGACGAGGCGAAAGGCGTGCTCAAAGGCATCGATTGGCGGGAAGACGCCTACGACACCATGGAAGGCGCTCACGCCCTGGTCATTCTGACCGAGTGGAATGAGTTCCGCGCTCTCGCCCTGGACCGGGTCAAGGCTCTCATGGCCGAGCCGGTGATGATTGATCTGCGCAATGTCTACGATCCACCGACCATGGCCGTCGCCGGGTTTCGCTACGTTTGTGTCGGGCGCGGCACCGAACTCAACAACGTCTGATCGTCGTGACAGGTCATAATTTCGAGCCGACGGTTCTACGCGAATACGACATTCGCGGTGTCGTCGGGACCAGCCTGACAACCACCGACGCCCGCATGATCGGCCGCGCCTTCGCCACCCGCGTCCGAGGCGAGGGCGGCAGCCGGGTTTGTGTCGGCTACGACGGGCGGCTGTCGTCGCCGGACTTCGAGACGGCGCTGGTTGATGGCCTGACCTCTGGTGGGGTCGATGTTTCGCGGGTCGGTCTCGGCCCGACTCCCGTGCTGTATTATTCGGTCTATGACCAGGACGCCGACGGCGGCGTAATGATTACCGGGTCGCACAACCCGCCGGATCAGAATGGCTTCAAATTCATGTTCGGCAAGGGGCCGTTCTACGGCGATGACATTGCCGGGCTGGGGCGCATTGCTACGTCCGGCGCGTTTGCCGAGGGCGAGGGGACGGCCACGGCTGTACCCATGTTCGAAAAATACGTGGCGCGAGTAGCGGGCGATTTCATTCCCGGCCGTGACCTCAAGGTTGCCTGGGATGCGGGCAACGGCGCCGCCGGCGAGGCCATGGCGGCGCTTGCCGGACGATTGCCGGGGACACATCTTTTACTCAACGAAGCCATCGACGGCACTTTCCCGTCCCACCATCCAGACCCCACCGTACCCGAGAACCTGGAGCAGATCATCGATCTGGTGAAGACCGAAGGCTGCGACCTGGGCATTGCTTTCGACGGCGATGGTGATCGTATCGGCGTGGTTGACGAACAGGGGCGTATCCTGTGGGGCGACCAGCTTATGGCACTGTTCGCCGCCGAGGTGCTGGGGCGCAAGCCGGGCGCCACCATCGTCGCCGACGTCAAGGCCAGCCGGGTGCTGTTCGACCGCATCGCCGAGCTTGGCGGTGAGCCTCTCATGTGGCGCACCGGCCATTCCCTGATCAAGGCCAAGATGGCCGAGACCGGCGCGCCTCTGGCCGGCGAGATGAGTGGCCATATGTTTTTTGCCGACGGCTACTACGGTTTCGACGACGCGCTCTATGCCGCCATTCGTCTGCTGTCGATCCTGGCGGCGTCGGAGACTAGCCTGGGAGCCATGCGCGACGCCCTTCCGGCCATGATGAATACACCGGAGCTGCGTTTCCCTTGCGACGATTTGCGCAAGTTCGACGTGGTCATCGAAGTGACCGCGCGATTGCGCGAGGCGGACGCTGATTTCGCCGATGTAGACGGGGTGCGGGTCAACACTGCCGACGGCTGGTGGCTGTTGCGCGCCTCTAATACCCAGGCGGTGCTGGTGGCGCGCTGTGAATCATCTGATTTGCAAGGCCTCGAACGGCTCAAGGTCGATGTGGCGGCTCAGCTTATGGCCAGCGGCGTGACGCCGCCGGACTTTTAACTCTTAGGGAATGTTCCAATGAATGTGCTGGTGGTTTTAGCCCATCCCAATCGTGATTCTTTCACCGGTCGGCTGGTTGATAATTTTGTTGAGGGCCTGGCCGAGGCGGGGCACGGGGCGACCGTGGCCGATCTCTACGGCGAGGGCTTCGACCCATGCTTCAGCGCCGAGGACATGGCTCACTACAATGGTGCGGCCGAAGCCTCGGCCGTGACCCGGGCCGAGCACGCCCGCCTCGATGCCGCCGATGGGCTGGTCTTGGCCTTTCCCGTGTGGTGGTGGTCCATGCCGGCCATGCTCAAGGGCTGGGTCGATCGCACCTTTACCGGCGGCTACGCCTACGACTACATCGACGGCAAGACCACCGGCAAACTTACCGACCGGCCCGCCCTCATACTGGCGGCGGCCGCCACCGACGCCGGGACCTACGCCAAATACGGCTACGACAAGGCCGTCAAATCACAGATCGATGTGGGCATCATGCGCTATTGCGGCCTGAGCCGGATCACCACCCGCATCCTCCACGACGTGGGCGACGACGCCGCCATCATCGAAGGCCATCTGGCGGAGGCGAACTCCCTCGGGCGGAGTTTTCTGCCTGGCAGCGGCTAGAAGGGGCGACAAGACCTTGTTCCTCAGCGGAAAATAAATTTCATCCGGAGGATTGTGTCGCTGGCGGGCGGGCGCTAGATTATCGCCAGTATTGAAGGCATCAGGGAGGGCGCGTCATGTGCGGCATTGCCGGGATCATGTACAAGCATTCGGACGATGGACTGGAGACCGGTAAGGCGCTGATCGACATGCTCGACGGCTGCCAGCACCGGGGTCCGGATTCTACCGGCTACGCGCTTTACGGCGAAGGCCACGAGGGCCAGCTCAAGCTGCGTTTCTTTGTCGGCTCGGGCGCCGGTGCCGAAGCCTCTATTGGACGTATTAAGGAAGCCCTGGCCGAGCATCAGGCGCGTATCGTCGAGGACGAATTCATCGTCAAAAACTATCGCGTGGTGATTGATTTCTCCGGCGACCTGCAGAAGTTCGCCTATACCATGGAGCACGCCGCCAAGCTAATTTCCCTGGGTGAAAGCCTGGAGATCGTCAAGGATGTGGGCGGCGCTCACGAAGTGGATGCGCGCTATCACGTTGGCCAGTTCACCGGCACCCATGGCCTCGGCCACGTCAGGCTGGCCACTGAATCCGAGGTCAAGCCCGAGGCGGCGCACCCGTTCTGGGCCACCGGCTTTTCCGATATCGCCATCGTCCACAACGGCCAGATCACCAATTACTGGAAAATGCGCCGCCGCCTCGAGCAGCGCGATTTCGAATTTACCACCGACAACGATTCAGAGCTCATCGCCATCTACCTAGCCGACAAGATGCGCCAGGGGATAGCCCTTAAAGATGCGCTCGAGACCTCCATCGACGACCTCGACGGCACCTTCTCGTTCCTGGTTTCGACCAAGGACGAGATCGGCTATGCCAAGGACCGCCTGGCGGTCAAGCCGATGGTCATGTACGAGACCGACGACCTCATCGCCGTCGCCTCGGAGGAAGTCTCGCTCAACCGTCTGTTCCCGGGACAGGCGCTCAACACCATGGAACCGCCGCCAGGAAGCTTCAACACATGGTCCAGATCGACCTAGCGACTATCGCCGTCCGCGACACCAACGAACAAATCCGAGAGTGGGGAGAGAAGGGCGAGGATATCGATATCCTCAACCCCGACGCACGCCACCACATCGGAGTCGGCCTGACCAGCCCGGTCAACGTCCGGGTTCACGGCTCGGCCGGTTACTTCTGCGCCGGACTCACCGACGCCGCCCGTTTCACCGTCGACAACAACGTCGGCTGGGGCCTTGGCGACAATATGTACACCGGCTCGGTGGTGGTCGGCGGCAACGCCGGGGCCATCGCCGGGGTCGCCATTCGCGGCGCCGAGGTGGTGGTCAAGGGCAACATCGGCTCGCGCGCCGGCCAGGTCATGAAGGCCGGCACGCTGTTGTGCGCCGGCAACGCCAATTTCATGGCCGGCTACATGATGTATGGCGGTCGTATCATTATCCTTGGTGAGTCCGGCGAGAAACTCGGTGAGGACATGTCGGGCGGCGAAATCTTCCTCGGCGGCAACCTACGGTCGCTCGGCTCCGACGCGGTGGTCACCGACGTGGCCGAGGCCGAGATCGACAGCATTCGCGAATTCCTCGACCGCTACGAAATCCCTTTCAAGGGCACGTTCCAGAAGGTCGTCAACGCCGGCAAGAAGCTGCGCTACTCG
>CAZYDR010000049.1:0-10376 GCA_964645285.1 uncultured Alphaproteobacteria bacterium | reverse complement strand
CCGAGGCCCAGGTGCGCAGCCTGCCATTCTATGGCTTCTCGGGTGATTCAGATTACTGGAACCCCAAAATCCAGGAAGATATCCACATCAAGTCGCAGATCGGCCGCTACCGGGTGCGCGGTTATGGCGGCGCCCGTGAGCTGCCCCATCTCGCCGACCTGGCGTTCAGGAAGGACGTATCCCGCGCCGGCCAGTCGGGCGATCCCGTTAAGGCGGTCAAGATGCATACCCTGATCGGCGGCAAGAATGGCGCCAATCCGCTGGACCTCTCCATGCCGGTACTAATCGCGCCAATGAGCTACGGCGCCTTGAGCCGCTCGACCAAACAGGCCATCGGTATCGCCTCGGGGCTCGCCGGCATCGCCGAGAACACCGGCGAGGGCGGCATGAGCGACGCCCAGCGCGACGCCGCCAGCCAGCTTATTTTTCAGTGCCTGGGCGGTCGCCTGGGCTGGAACATTCACGATATGAAACGCGCTGACGGTCTGGAGATTTACATCAGTCAGGGCGCCAAGCCGGGCTTCGGCGGCCAGCTCATGGCCAAGAAGGTGACCAAGGAACTGGCGGAAATCCGCGGCATTCCCGAAGGCATCGACCTGCGTTCGCCGTCGCGCCACCCGGATATCCTGGGGGCCGACGATCTGGTCATCAAGGTCGAGGAGCTGCGCGAGGCCACCGGTTACAGGCTGCCCGTATCGGTTAAGCTCGGCGCCGGCCGTATCCGCGACGATATCAAGATCGCGGTCAAGGACGGTTTCGACTTCATCGAACTCGACGGCATGCAGGGCTCGACCGGGGCCGGCGGCGCCGAAATCATGGAATATGTTGGTATCCCCACCTTGTCGGCGATCTGCGAGGCCCTCGACGCTCTCGACGAGATCGGTCGCCGCGATGATGCCGAGATCGTCCTTATGGGCGGCATCCGCGACGGCATCGATTCGGTCAAAGCGCTGTGCCTCGGTGCCGAAGCGGTGGCGCTGGGCACCTCGACGATTATCGCCGGCGGCTGCATCGCCTGCATGCAATGCCACATCGGCCAATGTGTCACCGGCATCGCGACCCAGGACCCGGAGCACGAGGCGCGCTACAAGCCGCAGATTGAGGCCCATAACATCCACCGTTTCCTCGAGGGTGTGCGCTGGCAGATCGCCGCCCTGACCCAGGCGTTGGGCTACGACGACGTGACCAAGCTGAACCGCGACGACCTGGTAGCCCTGACCCCCGAGGCAGCGGCCATTACCGGATTGCCCTATGCCCCGGAATACCGCGACCAGAGCTTTGAGGAGACCGGCTGAGATGACTGATAGTGCGACCTTCGAGGAACAACTCGCCGACGACACCGCCGATCTCCATTTCGTGCCGGCGCCCTGTCAGATCGCCTGTCCGGTGGGCACCGACGCGCCGTCTTATATCGCTTACATCTGGGAAGGTCGGTTCGACGAAGCCTTCGAGGCGATCACCGCGACCAATCCATTCAGTTCGATCTGCGGTCGTGTCTGCGATGCGCCGTGCGAGCCGGCCTGCCGCCGCACGGCCAGCGACGGAGCCTTGCAGATTCGCAATCTCAAGCGCTTTGTCATGGACAAACTGGGCGATACCTTCCAGCCCAAGATGGCCACGGTTACCCGCGAACACCGCGTTGCCATTGTCGGTGCCGGGCCTGCCGGTCTGGTCGCCGCCCATGATCTGGCAGAGGCTGGTTTCAAGGTCGATGTCTACGAGATGACCGACCGTCCCGGCGGCATGATGAACTGGGGCATTCCCGCCTTCCGCCTGCCGCCCGGCATCATCGACGAAGACGTGGCGCGGCTCCAGAAGCACTGCCCCGGCATCGACATTCATGTGAACACGGCGCTCGGCCGCAACATTACTCTCGACGAACTCAAGGATAACCACGATGCCGTACTGCTGACCATCGGCGCCTGGTGGGGCAAGGACATGGGCATTCCCGGCGAGGACGACGAGCGCGTCATCGACGGCGTTGAATACCTGCGCCAGATCAACGGCGGCGCCCGGCCCGAAATGCCCGAGACCGTGGTGGTGATTGGCGGCGGCGATGTCGCCATGGACGCCTGCCGAGTGGCCAAGCGTCTGCCCGGCTGCAAGGACGTCAAGGTTATCTACCGCCGCTCCGCCGAGGAGATTCCAGCCCGCAAGATCGAACTGGAAGGCGCCATCGAGGAAGGCATCGACTTCGTCTACAGCACGCGCCAGGTGGCGATCACGGCCAATGACGACGGGCTGATCCTTCACTGCATCCGCACCGAACTAGGCGAGCCCGACGAAGACGGCCGCCGCCGACCGGTGGACGTGCCGGGTAGCGAGCACGATATCCCCTGCGGCATGGTCATCGCCGCGGTCGGTCAGTATTCCGCCTGCGATGATCTCGACGAACACGGTCTCATGGCCGGCGACCGGGTACGCACGGACTTCGACGGCATGGGCACCGACGATGCCATGGTGTTCGCCGCTGGCGACGGCGCCTTTGGCGGCTCGACCATCGTCATGGCTATGCATCACGGCCAGCGTGCGGCCTATTACATACGGGCCTACCTCGAAGGCCGTGACGAACCCATGGCCTATCGCACGCCGCATCGGACCCGCCGGGTGGCCATCGCCCAGGACCCCATGTGGGAGCGCAATGCTCTGCACCACCCCGAGTTCTTCGGCCTGGGCGACAAGCCCGTGGAGTTTCCCGAGATCGAGGCGACCTACAATTGGGACGAGGCTCGTGAGGAGGCGGCGCGGTGTTACCGCTGCGATGCCGAGACCGGCTCGGCCGACTACGCCGTGCGCCACCGGGAAGACATCTTCACCATGGCGCGGACTAATCCGGCGAATCATGCGGCACATGAGAAGATGATGGGTAAACGTTTGCAATTGCGCGATAATCCGTTCTCCGAAGGACGCCCGGCGACCCTCGACGATCTGGTGTTTCTGCCGGCCAACCTGTCGCGTCTGGTGATCGATCCCTATCGCGAAGCCTGCAAGGTGACCCTCGATATCGGCGGCCGTCTGGATCTGGCTCAGCCGTTCCTGGCCACCGGGTTCGACGACGCGCCCGATGATGTGCGGCGCGGTGTCGCCGCCGGCCTGGCCGAAGCGAATTCTGGTTACCTCGGCGTCCAGCCCATTGGCGGCGATGTGCCGTGGTTCCAACTTGTGGTGCCGGATCAGATCGCGCCGAGCGAAGACGCCGCTGCGTTGATCCACGCCCTTGGCCATCAATTCGTGGCGCTTAACGCGAAGCGCTTCCGTGACGATCAGGTGCTGGGACTGGCGGTGTCATCGCCGGCGATTCTCGAAGAGGCCATTCCCTTCGCCCTCAAGGGCGGCTACGACATGCTGCTGCTTGATGGCTCCGGCGGTCTCGGTGCGCCCTGGGCTGAACTTTCCGGCGCCCCGGACCTCTCCATCCTGCGCGACGCAGTTGCCATTCTTCGTCGCCTGCGCCGGGAAGAGGAGATCGACCTGGTTTATTTCGGCGGCGTGCGTTCCGGTACCGACGGGGCCAAGGTCATTAGTCTTGGCGGCGTTGCCTCGGTGCTTGGCGTGCCCCTGGCCCTGGCCGTTGGTGGCTCGATCACCGCTGCCCATGGCATGGAGTTCACCGCCGATCGCAGCCAGGAAGAGCGCGCCCAGGCGGTTGCCAACATTATCAAGGCGAGCGTCAACGAAGCCTCCATGATGGCCCGTTGTACGGGTAAGACCAACCTGCAGAATCTCGAGCCGGAGGATCTTCGGACCTTGACGCTGGCAACCGAGGCGGCGACCTCGATTCCGCTGGCGGGAACTCATTAGCCCCTGATCGTCGATTTCTGTATCGGTCCTTCCGAATCACCGGCTAGAGTTTGCTGCGACGCCAATTCGTGCCCGGAGGGATCACGTGTCGCAGCACCGCCTACAGCCTTTACTCGAACCTAAATCCATCGCCGTCGTCGGCGCCTCGCCGCGCGAGAAGTCATTTGCCCGTAACGTTATAGCCGGCTGCCTGAGCGCCGGTTTCGACGGCGACCTTCACCTGGTCAATCCACGCTATGACGAGATAGAGGGCCAGCCCTGCTATCCCGGTCTGGGCGCGGTGCCGGGACCTCTCGATCATGCCCTGTTGGTAGTCGCCAACGAGCGCCTGGAGGCGGTGGTCGAGGACGCCATCAAGGCCGACGTCAAGGCGATCAGTATTTTCAGTAGCTGCTATCTGCCCGACGACACGGACCCGCCGTTGCTTGAGCGGCTGCGCGCCATGACCCATGAGGCGGGCGTACAGGTCTGCGGCGGCAACGGCAGCGGCTTTTATAACCGCGACCACGAAATTCGCTGTTCCCTGGGCAACAAGGCCAAACAGGTGCCGGGCGACGTCGCCATGATCTCCCAGTCCGGGTCGATCTATGGCGGCATGGTAGAGAACGACGGTCGGCTCAGCTTCAATTTTTCCGTCTCGTCGGGCCAGGAAATCTCCACCACCACCGCCGACTATATGGACTATGTCCTCGACCTGCCGACCACCAAGGCCATCGCCTTGTTCATCGAAACCATCCGCGACCCTGACGCCTTCATCGCAGCGGCGACGCGGGCCGCGCAACTCGATATTCCCATCGTCGCGGTCAAGTGCGCCCGCAGTGAAGCGGCCAAGGCCATGGCGGTCAGCCATTCCGGCGCCCTGGCCGGCGACGACGACGCCTACAACGCCCTGTTCGATCGCTATGGCGTGATCCGTTGCACCACCATGTCCGATATGTTCGCGACCCTCCAGGTGATGACCCAGACGCCGCGTGCCGCACCGGGCGGAATGGTGGTGATTACCGATTCCGGCGGCGAACGGGAATACCTAACCGACGAAGCCGACCGTATCGATGTGCCTTTCGCGGAAATCAACGACGCCACGGCGGCGCGTCTGGAAGAACGCCTGGAATATGGCCTTGATCCGGTAAACCCGCTCGATGCCTGGGGTACCGGCAACGACTATGTGAACATTTTCCTCGACTGCATGACGGCGCTCATGGAGGACCCGGACACGGGCTTCGGTCTGTGGGTCGCCGACATTCGCGATGTGGAAAGCTACCGCACGCCGTTTGTCGAGGGCGCGCCGGATATTTCCCGCAGAACCGGCAAGCCCATGGCTTTCGTGACTTGCGTGCCAAATGGCCAAAGCCAGCGCAATGCACTGGTTCTCAAAGAGTCCGGCATGCCGCTGCTTGAAGAGGTCGGCCCGGCCATGACGGCGATCCGCAATTCATTCGCCTATCGCGATTGGCAGGCGCGGCCGGCTTTGACGCCACCGGCGGGACCCGGCGATGCGGTGGCCGCCAAGTGGCGCGACCGTCTCGCCAATGGCGCGCCGTTCGGCGAGACCGAGGGGCTCGAAATGCTCGACAGCTTCGGGGTTCCGGCCAACCTGTCGACCATCACCACCACCCGCGATGGCGCCGTGGCGGCGGCAGGAGCCATGGGCGGGGCTGTTGCTCTTAAGACAGCCGAGCCCTCGATCCGCCACAAGTCTGACGTCAGCGGCGTCGCCCTTGGCCTTGACGGCGACGACGCGGTTGCCGCCGCCTACGATGACATGGCGGAACGGCTCGGTCCGCGGGTTGTCATATCTCCCATGGCGCCGTCGGGTGTCGAACTGGCCTTCGGCATGGTCAACGACCCGCAGTTCGGCCCGCTGGTTATGATTAGCGCCGGCGGCATCCTGGTCGAAGTCATGAGCGACGCCTGCTTCGCCCTGCCGCCGTTAGACACCGCCGAGGCTCGCCGCTTGATCGATCGCCTGAGCATTCGGAAATTGCTCGACGGCGTCAGAGGCAAACTCGCCGCCGACGTGGAGGCGGTGGCCGACGCTCTGGCCCGGTTCTCGGTCCTGGCCGCGACCCTGGGTGACGCCATCGGCGAAATCGACGTCAACCCGATCATCGCCGGCCCCGACGGCTGCCGGGCGGTCGATGCATTGGTGGTGCCGGTTAGTCCGTAATCGGCGCGTTGCCGACCCGGGGGCGCCGTCGGCCACCGCCATGCAGAGGACGATCTCGTCCGGGCGTGGGGCGTCGGCGACCATGACGGTCATGGTGCCGAAATGGTCGAACGACCAGCCGTCGTCCTTGTGGCCGAGCGGCAGGTCGATGGCCGTGCCCATGGTGGCGACCTTGACGTTGGAGGCGATCAGCGACTTGCCGCCGCCGACCGCGGCGCGCATGGGTTTGCCTAGCTTGGGGTGGGTCATGGCACCGCCGTGTTCCATCTCACCGTCGACCCCGACGATGGCGGCATTACCGTAGCTTACCGGCGGGCCGCCGAGCAGGGCCACGGCCTCGTCCATGAGCTGTTCGCCGAGCTTGCCGCCGAGATCGAATAATAGCGACAGGTCGTCGCCGAACTGGCCGGTGTAGGGATTACGGATGACCGCCATGGCGACCACCCGGGTGATCGGGTCACAGGCCTTGCCAGTATCGCTGGTCTCGGTGACTTCCTTGATCATCAGGGTCTTGCGAATGCTCATGGGAGGCGTCCTTGGTTGTGGTCGCTTACGATACCACATCCCGTGGGCCGAGGGCTTCGACCAGGGGACCCAGGTGGTGTTCATAGTGGCGCCAGCGGCCGAGCGACGATTTGTAAATGGGCTTGCGCACCTGGACGCCGCTGGCGGTGTGGACCGGCCGTTTGGTCTCATGGAATGACAGGCAGGTGTCATCCCAGGGCGGGCCGCAGAAATCCACGAGCCGGCGCGCCATGGTCTCCACGTCATCGACCACGTCTTCGTAACCCACATCAAGAATGGTCCCCGGCAGCACCGCGCGCCAATGATCCATGGGTCGTTCGTAGGCCCGATAGTAGTGACCTAGTTCGGTCAGGTCATAGCTGTAGCCGTTGCTTTCCTGGAACAGGGTTTTGAAGCAGGACAGGCAGGTGTCCATGGGGTCGCGGTGGCAATGAATGATCCGCGCCCGGGGCAGGATCAGGCGGATCAATCCCAGCCGCTCGAAGTTGCCTGGCGCCTTATCGATGACCCGCGTGGCGCCGTCGTGACGGATGGCATCGATATAGGTCTGGACAAGCGCCTCCAGATCAATGGTACCGGCATCGCCAATATTTCCCGGTGTCGCGGCGATACGGCCCATGTCGCGACGCTCGCCGGCGCCATGAATTTGCGGGTGACTGGCGAGAATTTGCTCCACCAGACTCGATCCCGAACGGGGCATGCCGACGATGAAAATGGGAAGTTCGGACTCACAGCCGCCGCCGTTGAAGCGGGATAACAGCGCCGGCGTGAATGTAGCTATGGTTTGATCGACGTCGCGATCACGGTCAGCCATGACGTAGGAAATAGTCTCGCGCCGGAGGTTGTTGCTGGCGTCGAGGCAGGCGAAGACTTTGTCGAATTTCCCGATATCCTCATAGGCCTTGGCCAGAGCCGAGTGCAAATTGAGGCGATTACTCGTTGTGGTCGCCGGGTCGTCGAGCGCCGCCGCCATGGCGGCAATATGGGGGTCGCCCGTCTGGTAGGTGTTGATGGTGCCCAGGTTGCGGTGGGCGTCGCCATAGGCCGGGTCGATATGGAGGGCCGCGCGGTATGATGCGGCGGCCTCGTCGAGACGCCCCAGATGCTCCAAGGTCATCCTTTTGTTGGTATGGGACTCCACCGAGTTGGGATTGATTTCCAGCGCTCGGGCGCATGACTCCAGCGCTGCCCCATAGTCATGATCGGCGAGTGCCCCGAGGGCTAGGCCGATGTGGGCCTCGACGGTCACGGGTCGCATTGCAGGACGCGCCGGAACGCTGCTTCGGCTGCCTGGAAATGCGACTTATCGAATAGGCACATACCGAGATTGGCATGGGTCCCGGCGTTGTCCGGCCGGAGTTTGCTAACCCGCAGAAAGGCCGGGACGGCGTCGTCGAGACGACCCAGCACGAGGCAGACGCGCCCCAGATTGCCGGTGGCCTCGGCGTCAGTCGGGTCAAGCTCGCTCGGCGAAACGATCCGATGGCGCGCTCCGTGTCACCACGAGCCATGAGGGCGGCGCCCAGGGCGTTGTGAGTGACGGCCGCGTGGGGCTTGAGTTCGATGGATCGTGAGTAGGCATTGATGGCCGCGTCGGTCCGGCCTTGATCCATCAACGCATTGCCCAGGTTGTTATGGGTTTCTGCTGCCGGCGACCCCACGGCAATGGCGCGCTCGATAAGCGTTACGGCGTCGTCGCTATGGCCGAAATGCTGCGCCAGGGTACCCAGCAGGTTGAGCGCGTCGGACTGGTCGGGATCGGCCACAAGAGCCTGGCGATAGGCCGCCTCGGTCTCCGGCAACCGGCCGGCCTGATGGTGGGCGAGCCCCTCTAGTACTGCCGATTTCGCATTCACCGCGCTGAACCCCTGGAAAGCGTCCCCTGGTTGAACACGGTAATGCCTAATGTTACGTTAACCCGACATTGGATTGCTGCGTATATCAATTGGCCTTACTCTCCAGGCGGACCTGCATTTGAGGATCAAAATGATGAGTAAGGGAACATGCCTGTGCGGCAGTGTGACATGGGAAATAACCGCCGAGCCTTTTCAAGCCTTCAACTGCCATTGCAAGATGTGCCAGAAAATGCATGGCGCGGCCTTCGGGACGTATTATTTCATGCGCCCCGATCAGTTCCGCTGGACCAGCGGCACCGACACCATCGTTTATTATCGTTCGTCGCCCCAATTGGTGCGAAGCTCTTGTGGTGTGTGCGGCTCGGTAGTGCCTTACGGTACCGAAGGCAGTGACGTATGGGTGGCGCCCGCCGGCTGTCATGACCAGGGCAAGAAAGCCGACTGCAATATCTTTGTCGTCGATGCGGCGCCATGGCATGAGGTGACCGGTGACTTGCCTCGCCATAACGCCTATCCCGAGGCGACCGGCATTCCCAGCGTCGAGGGCAAGCCCGTGACCGAGGGTCCGGAAGGGGTGGTTCGCGGCAGCTGCGAATGCGGCGCTGTCGAGTTCCATGTGGCTACGCCGTTCACGGTGGCTTACAACTGCCATTGTTCGCGTTGTCGCCATGGTCGTTCTGCGGCTCATGCGAGCAACGGCTTCACGGCTGCCGACGGTGTTCATTTCACCAAGGGCGAGGATCACCTGAAAAGCTATAAGGTTCCCGAGGCGCAGCGCTTCACCCAGGTGTTCTGCGATATTTGCAGCTCGCTCATGCCGCGGGTCGGCTCTGAGCGCAACATCGCGATTATCCCTTTGAGCGCCCTGGATGACGACCCCGGCATCAGGCCGGGGAGCCATATATTCGTTGATCACATGGCCGGTTGGCATGACATCACCGATGACTTGCCGCAGTATGACGAAGGCCCGCCGGGCTAAATCAATAGGTCCAGGTTTCGGTGTAGGGCCTGAGTTCGATTTCGTTGCTCCACGCGGACTTCGGCTGCTGGTGCGTCCACCAGTAGGCCTCGGCCACGTCGTCGGTATTGGCCATCTTATCGGCATCGAAGTTGTCGCCGTAAAACTCACGTATCAACGGCATGTCGAGATCGCAATCAAGCCTTACATGGACGATATGGACGCCGTCCTTGGAATAGGCCTTGGCCAGGCTTTGCGACAGGGCGCGCAGCCCGAATTTTCCGATGGCGTAGAGCGGGTGTGTTGCCGAGCCGCGTAACGCCGCGGTAGCGCTTGAGAAGAGCACACTGCCCCGTCCTCGTTGCCGCATGGCGGGCAGCACTGATTTGGCGGCCGCGAAAGCGCCGACCACCTCCAGGCGATAAATCTCCTCAAGCGCCCGGTAGGTCATGTCGAGGGGCTCGCATCGGGTGAAATTGCCGCGCGCGTTGTAGATGAGGACGTCGATCTCGCCCATGTCCTCGGCCGCTTTTGCGAAGGCCTGTTCGATGGTTTCCGGCTCGGTGGCGTCGGCCTGATAGAAATTGACCTTTGCACCGGCTGCCGCCTCGGCCGCCGCGAGGCTGCCTTTTTCGGTGCGCGAAATCAGGGCGATATCGTATCTCTCGCCGGCGAACTTCGCCGCCAGCGACCGGCCGAGACCCTCCCCGGCGCCGACAATCGCACAGACTGGTTGAGGCATGGCAGTGTCTCCCGAATTCTGGTTCGAGCGGTTTACGCGGCCGCTTGCGCGACCTCGACGAAACCGCGATAGATCATGTCACCGGCCACGTAGGCGATGATGGCGAGGCCGATATAGGCGATCCAGTGGTGGCGCTCGAGCAGGCCGGCGATGCAGTTGGCCGCCACCGCCATCAGGGTGATCGACAACACAAGGCCGAACACCAGTACCCAAATGTGATCGTGGGCGGCGCCGGCCACCGCCAGCACGTTGTCAAAGGACATGGTAACGTCGGCCAGGATAATGGTGATCATGGCCTGGCGCAGGGTTTTGACCTCGGCCCGGGGT
>CAZYDR010000048.1:0-28383 GCA_964645285.1 uncultured Alphaproteobacteria bacterium | reverse complement strand
ATGGGGCGGTTCAGGATGCGGCGCGCAAGATTCGGACGGGGCAGGCGCAACTCTCGGGCGATGCGCTGGACGTCTTTCAGGAGGAACTCTGCGGCTCTCTTTTTACCTACGATTGCGACGATGTGATCTTAGATGTGAACACATTCGACTCGTTTGCTGATGTCGACCTGGCGCCTATCGAGTTGAACGCGGATGGCGTCGTCGTCGATGAGGATGACGAGCCGTTCGACGCGGAATTCAACGCTGGAGGGTCCGGAGAGATTACCGTGGTACGGGTGATATACACGTGGGATTTCATCACGCCGCTAATCGGCGAGCTGATCGGAGACGTTGGCACCACCAAGCTTCTGACAGCGACGGCGGTATTCCGAAACGAGCCATTCGAGTGAACGAGATGAGGCCTTTCCTACACCGATTCATCAAGAACCTTCGCGGGGCAGTGGCTATTGAGTTTGCACTGATCGTGCCCGGGATGCTGATCATGCTGACCGGCATCATCGAGCTTTCCAATTATTTGATGGCGGCGCGCAGAGTGACCGGCGTGGCGTACACCTCCGCTGATCTGATCGCCCAGGAAACCGACATGAATCTTGCTGGTTTCATCGAAATATTAGAGGTAACCCAGCTTATCATAGAGCCTTTCGACCCCACAAAGCTGACCATGGGCGCCGTCAGTGTCCGCTACCACGACGTTACCGGCGAGGCGTACCAGGATTGGCACGCCCATTTTAGAGGCGGGTCCGTCGACGAACCTGAATCCCTTGCCTCCGAATTGGGCGACGCCGGCGAGAGTGTGATCATCGTATCCGCCCAATTCCCCTATACGCCCATGTTCAACATTATTTTTTCCGACTCAATCACGCTCAGCGACACGGCAGTCACGCGCCCTCGCTACCTTGATTATATCGGGGTTTTCTAGGGGTGAGTTGGAGCCGGGACGCAATGTATTTGTTTAACCGGTTTCGCATCCCTTGATGAATCGACTATGATGGTGGCCATGAAGAACAGCAGTACCTCCAAGCGTCGCGTGGCGGGAATTTTGATGCGCTGCACTGATTTCGCGGCGGCCAAGGATGGCGTGATAGCCATGGTTTTTGCCCTCTCGTTGGTCCCGCTGCTCATCGCGACTGGACTCGTGATCGATGTCGGCAGGGCTTATATCGTGAAACAGCGCCTGACGACGACGACCGACGCGGCGGGCCTTGCAATCGGAACGGCCATCGGTACAGGTCGGTCAAATGCTCAGCTGCAAACTGTCTTCGACAATTTCATTACTGCCAATTTTCCCGAGAGTGAGCTCGGTATAATTGGCGATACGAGTTTTACATACGACGGTCGAACCATCACGGTCAACGCGCAGGTCGAAGTCGAGACCACGTTCATGAAGATCATTAGCATCGATAGCTTGACCGTTGTCGCCACCAGCGAAGTCACGCGTCAGGAAGATACCATGGAGGTGGTGCTGGTCCTCGACAATACCGGCTCCATGTTCTTCGGTGGCAGGATCGGTGACCTCAAGGAAGCCGCCAACAGCCTCGTCGACATCCTGTTCGGCAGTGGTTCGACCTCGACGCAGGTGAAGGTTGGCCTGGTGCCCTTCGCGGCCACCGTTAACATCGGCACCGATAACGAGTCCTTCATGAGCAGTACCAACAATTGGAGCGGTTGCGTCCTGGCGCTGGAGGAGCCTGACGACACGGAGGACGAGTCCACCGGCCCGTGGGACCCGTACAGTCTATTCCTGATCGGATGTCCGGAGGAGATCACGCCACTGACCAACGAAAAGGCGACGCTGACCAGCGCCATCAACGCCATGAACGCATCAGGGGCGACGCACGTGAATTACGGGGCGATCTGGGGATTGCGCGTGATATCGGCGGCCGAACCCTTTACTGAAGGCGTCAATTACGGAACACCGGATGCGACCAAAGCGGTGATCATCCTCACCGACGGCGCCAACACCTCCTTCAACCACTCCGCCTATCGGGAATATCCCTCTCTCCCATCGGCGTCCCAACTGGACGACAAGCTGGAAACCGTGTGCACCGTCATGAAGCAGCAGGACATCGTTGTCTACACCATCACCTTCGCTCTCAACGACCCCGCCACACAGTCTCTGTTCGAGGACTGCGCCACCGACGCCAGCAAGTTCTTCAACTCGCCGAGTGGAGCCGAACTTACAAGGGTGTTCCGCGTCATCGCCTCGCAGCTCAAGCGGCTTCATGTATCCTCCTAGCACCCTGTCCGACGTGACCGAGTAGTAGGGGGCAAGAAATTCCATGACCGAGAAGAAAAAATTTTCCGACGCCGCCGTCAGTGCCTGTGAAGCGCTCCTCGCCGACAAGGTTACCGATGTCGGGACGCCGGGTGGCTCGCGGCGGGATTCGCTGCGGCTGCGCCTTGGCGCCCGCGCGCGCCTCTCATCCCCGCAAACTGTGATGAGAGCCCGGCAAAATGAGGCGTGGGGCTGCCGCCATCCGTGCGTAAAGACTGTGGTAGACCTCTCTTTTTTGGCGTCCGGCTATTTCACCACCAGCCCGCGCGGCACCGTGGCGAACGGGACGGCGCCGCCCTCGGTGACCTGAAAGCATTCGCTTATTTCGATGCCCCAGTCGTCGAACCACAGGCCGGGAATCATGTGAATTGTCATGTTCGGCTCGAGCACCGTGGTGTCGCCGGGCCGTAGACTCAGGGTGTGCTCGCCCCAATCCGGGGGGTAGTTGAGGCCGGTGGAATAGCCGATGCGGGAATCCTTGACGATGCCATGACGGGCGATGGTCTCGCGCCACACCGCTTCGACCTCTTCGCTGGTAACCCCCGGCCGGACGAAATCCAGCGCCGCCTCGAGCCCCTCGACCACCACCTTGGCGGTATCTGCCACCTTGGCCGGCGGCGTACCGAGGAACACCGTGCGCGCCATTGGGCAGTGGTAGCGGCGATGGCAGCCGGCGAGTTCAAGGATGGTCGCCTCGCCCTCGATGAAGGGCTCGTCGGTCCAGGTCAGGTGCGGTGTCGAGGTGCCGACGCCGGACGGCAGCATGGCCACCAGGCCGGTGTAGTCGCCGCCGAACTCGGGCGTGCCGCCGATTTGCGCCTGATGGATGGCCGCCGCCGCGTCGCACTGGCGGTTGCCCGGCGCCACCACCTCGAAGGCCACGGCCATGGTGTGTTCGATAATCCGGCCGGCCCGCTGCATAAGCTCGATTTCACCGGGCGACTTGACCACCCGAACCCAGTTGACCAGGGATGTTGCGTCACTGAACGAGGTGTCAGGCAGGTTGCGGCGAAGGGATTCGAGGCAGGCGGCGGTGAAGTAGTAGGCATCCATTTCGACGCCCAGGGGCCGCTTGTCCCAACCCTTGGACTTCAGCAGGTCGGCGACATAATCCATGGGATGCTTGACCGTTGACTGCACGTAGTCGTCCGGGTAGCCGTGAATATTGCTTCCGGACAGATAGGTGGTGACCCGGGCGGCATTGGCGTCCATTCCGCGGCCGACCCACATGGGTTCGTCCGCGTCGAGGGCGACCACCAGGAGCTGATGAACGTAGAATGACCAGCCATCGTAGCCGGTGAGGTAGCACATATTAGCCGGGTCCGTAGCCAGCAGAACCTCGATACCACACGCCGCCATGCTCTCTTTAGTTTTGCTCAGACGGCTTTGGTATTCGGATGTTTCGAACGTCGGCATGGTCGCTCTCCCAGGACATTTCGTGAGCGAGTTTGGTCGGAACGACCAGGGGTTGTCCAGCCGGTAGTGTTTGTCTGACCGTCGGTCTGGCGTATGCTGGGTACAAGAGCGTCTTCAGAGGATACGGTGTCATATGTCCCACCCGCGGGCCGCGCCCCCTTAAACCGTGGCCGCGTTCCGCACCTTTGCCGATGCCAGGCATCGCCATGCGGCGCGCGCCTAACTACGGATTAAGGGGACACGGTCAAATGGCGCCGTATTCTCTGAAGACGCTCTAGGGGGAGCGGGACCATGAAGCTTTATCTTATTCGCCATGGCGAAGCGTTGCCGAGAGCGCCGGATTCCGAGCGGCCGCTGAGCGAGCGTGGTCGCGCCGATGTTGAGCGTCTGGCCGCCGTCCTCGCCCTGCGCGGGGTGACCGCCGCCCATGTCTTCCATAGCGGCATAGCACGGGCCGAGCAGACCGCGGTACTGATCGCCGAGGCGGTGATCGACGATGGCCGTTGCGAGGCCCAGGCCGGCCTGTCGCCCAACGACCCGGTGGAAGCCGTGGCCATGGAGAGCGAGCGCTGGAGTGACGACATGGTACTGGTCGGCCACCTGCCGTTCATGGATCGCCTGGTGGCGCGGTTGGTGGTCGGGCACGAGGACGTCACGCTGGTGGCGTTTGACACCAGCAGTTGCCTGTGCCTGGAGCGTCAGGACGACGGCGGCTGGTCGGTGGTCTGGATGTTGAGCCCCGAACTGCTGGCGGATTAAGCGCTGTCCGCCGCCGAACGCCGAGCCTTGCCGCCGATCCAATGGCCTGTCGCCGGGCTTGGTCTCGGTGCCCTGGTCCTTGGCGCAGAGTTGCTGGTCTGGCGGCTCGGCGCTTTGTTCGCCATCGGTGGTTTGCTCGGCACGAGCCTCTACCACGCCGCCTTTGGGTTTTCCTCGGCCTACCGGCGGGCCTTTCTCGACCGCGATTTTTCCGGCGTCTTCGCCCAGCTTGTCATGCTCGCCGCCGCCATGGTGCTGTTTGCCCCGTTGCTGAACGAGGGCGAGGTGTTGGGGCAACCGGTCGGCGGGGCGGTGGCGCCGGTCGGCATCCAAGTCATGGCCGGAAGCTTCCTCTTCGGTCTCGGCATGCAGCTTGGCGGCGGTTGCGGCTCGGGCACCTTGTTTACGGCGGGCGGCGGCTCGGCCCGCATGGCGGTCACCCTGGCGGCGTTCTGCGCCGGTGGCTTCTGGGACAGTTTCGATATGCCGTGGTGGGCGACTACGCCGCGCTGGGGATCGATTTCCCTGGCCCGCGAGTTCGGCTGGCCGGCGGCCCTGGCCCTGCAATTGGCCGTGCTGGCGGCGATCTGGACGGCGTTGCATCGCCGGCAAGGGGAGGGACCGCGAAAACCACTATGGGAAGGCGGCATCGACTGGCGGGTTCTGTCGCGGGGTCCGTGGCCTTTGTTGTTAAGCGCGCTGCTTCTCGCCGCCTTCAACGGCGCCACCGCGGTGGTTTCGGGCCACCCCTTGTTGACCACCTGGAGTTTTACCCTGTGGGCCGCCAAGGCGGCTCAGGTCATGGGCTGGGATCCGGCCACGGCGCCGTTCTGGACCGGGCGCTTCGCCGCGACGGCGCTCGCCCGTGACCTGTGGCAGGACGTCACCTCGGTGATGAACGTCGGCATTATCCTCGGCGCGCTCATGGCAGCCGGGCTGGCTGGGCGGTTTTCGCCGGTCCCGCGAATTCCGCTCAGGTGCCTGCTGGCGGCGGTGATTGGCGGGTTGGCCATGGGCTACGGTGCGCGCATCGCCTTCGGCTGCAACATCGGCGCATTCTTTTCCGGCGTCGCCTCGACCAGCCTGCACGGCTGGTTATGGATCATCTTCGCCCTCGGCGGCACCTGGGTTGGAATGCGTTTTAGGCCGCTGTTTGGGCTGATCAATTAAGAACTACTGACCGCCCTTGGCGTCGTTGAGGACCCAGTTGTAGCGGTGATCGGAGATCTCGGTGACGCCTTCCAGCTTCGCCGCCAGCTCGCCGTCGGCGTAGAGCATAAGGTGGCTGATGAGGCTGGCGTCGTTGCCGCCGAAGTCGGCCTTGTACCACTCGAAAATACTGGAGACGACAAGGCCGTCGTCTTCGGTAGTAATGGTTCCGTCGCGGTTGATGTAGTCCCACGCCGCCACGTCGAGCATGCCGCCGGCGTTGGCGCCGGTGAAGGCTTCGGTCAGCAGGTTGGGACAACTGAAGGCCGTGCAGTTGAGGGCGTAATGGGTCCGTGGATCTTTCCAGATCGGCCGCAGAATTCGGTGTTCGATGTCGTCCAGACTGACATCCACACCGCCGATAGTAACCAGTTTCTTGCCCCAGGGTCCGATGGAAAACCATCCCGGTGAGATGGAAATCTTGAGAACGCTTTTGACCGGGTAATGATCGAGGATCACATCGACGGACAGGGCGTTGTAGAGGTTGATCCAATAGGCGAACTGCTCGTCGCGGTTATAGCGCTCGATGGGCAGGCCCGCGAGGCCGGCGACATACCGTTTCAGCGCATCCTTATCGGCCTGGCCTACTCGCCCGTAGGCCACGCGGTTGATGCCGTCATCGCCGCTTTCGATATAAGTGCCGAGAAACCCCGTCCACCAACTGTGATCGATGACGGTTTCTGAATCCGGCGCATGGGCGGTCCAGTGATCCCATAGTTCCGCCTTCGGAGGCGACGCGGCACCGCCCGACAAGGGCGATACAATCAGCGCCAACACCACGCCGGCAAAAGCCCGCCAGCTCCGTTTCATCCCATGAATCCCCAACAAACATTTTCGCCATGGTGACCGTTCCGGCCATATCGCACAACCATTGCCGGCGATTCATCACGCAATTGTCAGAGCTCCGGACCTTGGCGTAGATTTCAAATCATGATCACGATGACCCAGGCTGATACCCCGGACACCGTCGAGACGGCGCGGGGGTTGTTCGTCGAATATGCCGAGTCCCTCGACTACGATCTCTGTTTCCAGGGATTCGATGGTGAGTTGGCCCAGCTTCCCGGCTATTACGCGCCACCGTCGGGGCGGTTGTTGCTGGCGTCTGTGGATGATGCCGTGGCCGGCTGCGCTACCCTGCGCGATCTCGGCGACCGGGTTTGCGAGATCAAGCGGCTTTATGTGAGGCCGGCCTGCCGGGGCCATGCCCTGGGCCGCCGCCTCGCCGAGACGATAATCGGTGAGGCCCGCGCTATCGGCTATGAGCGCATGTGCCTCGACACCCTGCCGACCATGAAGACCGCCCGGGCGCTTTACGACGATCTCGGCTTCATCCATACCGCGCCCTACTATCACATCCCTATCGAGGGCACGGTGTACATGGAACTTGATTTGACCGGTTGATCAGAACATCGGCGCGCCGGTAATCTCCGTGATCAGCTTGACCCGGATGGCCTCGGCGAAGTCGTTGTAGTCGTCGGCCACCATGGTGAAGGCGTTGGCACCGGCGATGACGTTGGTCAGGTAGTACTGTTCGAGCAACGGGTCATCGTTAAGGATGGCGAGACCATTTACCGTGACGTTCGCGGCGATTGCCCGCAAGGCGGCGGGCCTGAACTCAGGTCCCATATTGTTGCGGCCATCGCCGGATAGATCGATGACGCGCCGTGTCGCGCGAACGCCGCTTCGCTTAATGATCTCGATCGAGAAGGCGATGGCGTTGCCGATGGCCGTGCCGCCACCGGCGTTCAGTCGGGGCGTGCGGTCGATGGCTTCGGCCACCGCCATGGCATTGGCCGTGCCGCGGATAACGGTCCAGGGAAACGCCTGTTGCTGGGCATCGACGCTCGACCACTGGACCATGGTCACCGCCATGCCGTTGGGGGCGGCGAGTTTGATGGCGGTTTGCACGCCGGCGTCGCGGAAGGCCCCGGCGATGCCGCTCATTTGCAGATTGAACTCGGTATAACTGACGCTCGATGACGCGTCGACCGCGAGCACCAGCGCCAGATCGACGGCACGGGCTTGGGCAGGGACAATCAGGAGCAGCGCAGCGGCGAGAGCGCTGCGCAGGACCTTTACGCCTGATCTAAAGCCTGGTCGAGATCGGCGATGATGTCGGCAGCGGTTTCCAGGCCGATGGACAGGCGTATGACATCGGGTCCGGCGCCGGCGGCGTCGCGTTGCTCGTCGGTTAGCTGGCGATGGGTGGTCGATGCCGGGTGCAGTATGAGGCTGCGGGTATCGCCAATATTGGCCAGATGGGAGAACAGGTTGCAGGCCTCGACCAGTCTGATCCCGGCCTCGAAACCGCCCTTGACGCCAAACGTGAACACCGCACCGGCGCCAAGCGACAGGTATTTGGCGGCGAGGGCGTTGTACGGGCTCGACGAGAGCCCGGCATAGGACACCCAGGCGACCTTGGGATGGCCTTCGAGATACTCGGCCACCGCCTGGGCGTTGGCGCAGTGACGTTCCATGCGCAGCGGCAGGGTCTCGACGCCTTGGAGCAACAGAAAAGCGTTCTGGGGCGCCAGGGCAGGGCCGAAATCGCGCAAGCCGACAGCGCGGGTCTTCATGGTGTAACCGAAATCGCCGAAGGTCTCGGCGAAGGTCAGGCCGTGATAGGCCGGATCGGGCTCGGTCATGGTCGGAAACTTGTTGTTCTCGAACCAATCGAACTTTCCCGATTCAACAACCACACCACCCATGGCATTGCCGTGACCACCAATGAATTTGGTCGCCGAGTGAATGACGATATCGGCGCCCCACTCCATGGGGCGGCACAGGTACGGTGTGGCCAAAGTGTTGTCGACGATGAGCGGGATGCCGTGAGCCTTGGCGACGGCGGCGACCGCCTCGATATCCACAACCACGCCACCGGGATTGGCCAGGGCCTCGATGAAGATCGCCTTGCACTTGGGGGTGATGGCGGCTTCGAAGTTGGCCGGGTCCGTGGAATCGACGAAGTGGCAGGTCCAGCCAAGCCGCTTGAAGCTGACGCCGAACTGGGTGATCGAGCCGCCATAGAGATTGCGCGACGAGACGAACTCGTCGCCGGGCTCGAGCAGCGAGAAGAAGGCGAGGAACTGGGCGGCGTGGCCCGATGCCGAGGCGACCGCGGCGCGGCCGCCCTCAAGGTTGGCGACGCGCTCCTCCAGCACCGCTACGGTCGGATTGGTCAGGCGCGAATAAATGTAGCCGAAGCTCTGAAGATTAAACAGCGAGGCGGCGTGATCGACATCGTCGAATACATAGGCCGTGGTCTGGTAGATCGGTGTCGAGCGGGCGCCGGTGGTGGCGTCGGGTCGGGCGCCGGCATGAATGGCGCGGGTCTCGATACTGTATTCGCGGGCGTCGTCGTCAGAATCGTCGTCGCTCATGGCGAGTTCACCCTCCGAAGCGTCGTCAGTCATTAGATCGCCTTCTGGCGTTTGGCCGAAATGATGCCGGAATTGATGCCGCTCCAGCTCAACTCACCCGACAGCCGGCCGAACTCGATCTTGGGGCAGCGGTTCATGATTACCGTGAGACCCGCCGCTTCGGCGCGGGCGGCGGCTTCGTCGTTGCGCACGCCGAGTTGCATCCAGATTACTTCGATACCTTTTTCGTCGGCCAGTTCGATGGCCTCGTCACAGATTGGCCCGGCGTCCTTGGAATTACGGAAGATATCGACCATGGGAAAGCGACCGGGAACATCAGCCAGGCTGGCGTAGACCATCTCGCTATGGATCTTGTCGCCTGCCTGTCCCGGATTAACTGGAATTACCCGGTAGCCCTTGTTCTGGAGGTACTTCATGGCGAAACTGCTCGGCCGTACCCAATTGGCGCTGGCCCCGGGCATGGCGATGGTGCGGCAGCGCCGCAGGATGCCGCGAATCAGGCTGTCCGAATAATGCTCGTGATTCACGGCTTCATTCATCGCGCCACACCGGCGCGCGCTTCTCGATAAACGCGTCGATGCCTTCGCCGGCGTCTTGGAACATCATGTTGCAGGCCATCTCTTCGGCGGCGTAGTCGTAGGCGGCTTCCAGATCCATGCCGAGTTGGTTGTAGAACACGCGCTTACCGGCGGTCACCGTAGCCCGCGATTTGGCGACAATGGATTGGGCCAACTCGTTGACCGCGTCATCGATCTCATGGGGCACCGCGACGCGGTTGACCAAACCGATCTTGAGGGCGGTTTCGGCATCGATCATTTCGCCGGTGAACAGCATTTCGAAAGCCTGCTTGCGTCCCACATTGCGCGACAGGGCGACCCCCGGGGTCATGCAGAACAGGCCGACGTTGATGCCCGAGACGCCGAGGGTGACATCGTTGGCGGCGACCGCCAGATCGGCGTTGGCGACCAGTTGGCAGCCCGCCGCCGTGGCCACGCCCTGAACCCGAGCGATGACCGGCTGGGGCAGGCGCGTCATGGTCACCATCATGCGACCGCACTTCTTGAACAGCCATGTGTAGTAGTCCTGGTCGGGCCGGGCGCGCATTTCCTTGAGATCATGGCCGGCGCAGAACGCCTTGCCCCGGGCCGCCAACACGATGACCCGCACGCTGGCGTCCTCGGCAATGGCGTCAAAGCTGGCCTGCAGGGAATCGAGCATGGCTTCCGACAGGGCGTTGAACTCGGCCGGCCGGTTGAGGGTCAGGGTGCAGACCCCGCCGTTGTCCTCGCGCAGCAGGATCGGCTCGTTAGTGGCGGCTGAGGTGTCCTCGGCCATATTACAGCGCCCCGTTATTGGTCCCGGTGGATCAAGCTCTCGGTTGATGTACTCTCGCAAGGGCGGCCAATCAAGTCTATGGCTTCGGTGGCAGAGGGCGATATGGTGCCGACCCCGATGATGGAAGAGATCATGACACAGGCCGAGCCCCGCATCACAATCGCCGAATTCGAGCAGTTGGCGGCCGACAAACTACCGCTGGTGACCTACTTCGGTATTCGCGCCGAAACCATCGAAGCCGGGCGTGTGGTCATGCGCCTGCCCAGCCATGACGATCATTTGCGCCCCGGTGGCACGGTCAGCGGGCCGGTCATGGTGGCCTTGGCCGATGTCGCGGTCTACGCTCTGGTGCTGGGTCTTGTCGGACCGGTCGAACTGGCGGTGACCACCAATCTGACGGCCAACTTCCTGCGCCTGCCCCGGGCGGTCGATCTGATCGCCGAAGCACGGTTGCTCAAGCTCGGTAGGCGGCTGGCCGTTGCCGAGGTGATTATCCGCTCGGAAGGCGAGGCCGAGCCGGTATGCCATGTGACGGCGACCTATTCGATCCCGCCGGAAGAGAGCCGGGCGTGAGAATTAGTAGCGGTACTATTTTACCGCGTTTATAACATTTTGATTTATTTGTATTTTTTGCGAACGATGTTGTCTATTTGCCGTTGACACAAGCGCCGTCTGTGGCATACTCCGCCGCCTTCGAGACAATTATCCTAGAACGGGCCTCAAACCAATGAAGACCTATTCTGCCAAACCTGCCGACGTCGAAAAGGCGTGGTTCGTGATCGACGCCGAGGACCTGATTCTCGGGCGGCTTGCCGTGGTCGTCGCCAGCCGGCTTCGCGGCAAGCACAAGCCGACCTTTACGCCGCACGTTGATTGCGGCGATAACATCATCGTCATCAACGCCGAGAAGGTTCATCTGACCGGCAACAAGCGCGATGGTGAAGTATTTTACTGGCACACCGGTCACCCCGGCGGCATCAAGGAACGCACCTTTGGCGAGCGCCTCGAAAGCGCGCACCCGGAGCGGGTGGTGATCAAGGCGGTGGAACGCATGGTTCCGCGCGGCCCCCTGGGGCGTCAGCAGATGAGTAACCTTCGCGTATATGTCGGCGCCGAGCATCCCCATGAGGCACAGCAGCCCGAGATGCTCGATGTCGCTGCCATGAACCCGAAGAACAAGAGGACGGTGTAGTACCATGGCCGACGAAACCCGCACAGTAACCGACCTGGCTGATCTCAAGAGCGCCATGGACAGCGCCAAAGAGGCGCTGGCGCCCGCCGATCCGGAGGCGCCCGCCGCACCAGCCACGCCGATCGAAAACGAACTGCCCGAGCCCCAGATCGACGCTCAGGGCCGCGCCTATGCCACCGGCAAGCGCAAGAACGCCGTCGCCCGCGTGTGGATCAAGCCCGGCGGTGGCCGCTTCACCATCAACGGTCGGGACGAGCTGACCTATTTCGCGCGGCCGGTGCTGCGCATGCTCATCAGCCAGCCCCTGGTGGCCGTCAACCGCACCACCCAGTACGACGTCTGGTGCACCGTCACCGGTGGTGGCCTGTCGGGTCAGGCCGGGGCTGTGCGCCACGGCATCTCGAAGGCGCTGTCGCTGTTCGAGCCAGACCTGCGCAGGACGCTCAAGACCGGTGGCTTCCTGACCCGCGATTCACGCGTCGTCGAGCGCAAGAAATACGGCAAGGCCAAGGCCCGCCGCAGCTTCCAGTTCTCTAAACGGTAAAAAACCGCAATCATCGGGAACGCAGGAAAGGGCTATCCTCCGGGATGGCCCTTTTTTTGCGGATTGATTGGAATTTTCCTGCGGGCAGGGGAGCGAAGATTGGGCTCCGTTTGCATTTTCAAGATTAAGACCGTCAAACAATCGCGGCGACGTCGTTTGCTACGGCTTCACCGCTCATATAGGCGCCGCTACAGAGCATTACATAAGGGACGGCAACCGCCTCGCCGGCGAAGAATAGCCGGTCGGCCAGTGGTTTCGCCAGCTCGGCGCGGGCGCCATACTGGCCGGGAATGGCGGCGGCATAGGCGCCCAAGACCCAGGGGTTCTCGCCCCACTTTGTCAGGTGACCCTTGACGAAATGCTTGCGGGCATCGCTGCCGAGCATTTTCACGACCTCTTCAAGCGCGAAGTCGGCGGCGGCGTCGGTGCCTTCGGCGGACAGCTCCCAGCCGAATTGTCCACCAATCCAACCGATCATAATGTCGAAGTCGAAGGGCCAGGTCAGGAAGTAACAAGCCTCTGCCGGCATGTCATTGGGAACCACATATGATAGCCACTGGTTTTTGCGAAGGCCGAATCGCTCACCGTCAAACTGGAGCGTCACCTTGGCCAGCAATCCCATGGGTAGACTGCCGATGGCCTGTTGCTTCCAGTCGGGCAGTTCCGGCGTGAATTTAATCGATCCGGCAGTCAGAACACCGGTTGAGACCGTGACGATACAGGCTTTTGCCCGAATAGAGCCGGCCGGTGTTTCAACCGTTACACCGTCGCCGCTCCAGTCGACCCGGGTGGCCGGAGTGTTGAGCTTGACCGGCAGGTTTTCGCCCATCCGCGCAACCAGCGTGCCGTAGCCCTGCTTGATCATGTTATTGGACAGGACCTCTCCGTATTGCCACCAATCCTGTACCGACAGGTCTTCGAAATCGACCGAGAAATCCATCGGCCCCATCCAGGTCTGGCTGAGGCCGGCGAACATCATATCGCCAAAATTGTCCGGCATAACCGATGCCGCGGAGACGTCCAGTCCGGCTCTGCCGGCCTTATTGAGGGCGCTTCTCATTGTGCCCCATGCGACATCATACTGTCCGTTTTCAGCCTGTGTCGCTTTGCGGTCGCCAACGAAAACAGTCTCACCCGCATCTTTCATATAGAGCAAGTCGAAGCCCCATTCCTTAGCCATATCCTTGTATGCGAAGTTCTTGGGGCCCATGACGTTGAAGCAGCCATGATCGTACGGCACTCCAAAGGTGTCGCTTTCCGTATAGGCACGGCCGCCGATGCGGTCGGCGCCTTCGACGATGACAACGGACTTACCTGCTGCAATCAACGTGCGCGCCGCCGAAAGACCGGCCGAGCCTGCGCCAATGACCACCACGTCCGGATTCGTCGGTATCGTCTGTGCCCAGGCGGGTATGGTTGCCGTGGCAAGCAGGCTTGTAAGGACTGACCTGCGAGACAGGGTGTCGGTATTGAACGGTTTCATTGTCGCTTCTCCTGTGAGAATTATCGCCTTGTCGTGAAACAGCAAATTTCGCTCTTGCCGCGCCGCTATCAGGCCATTAACGATAGGTTCTGATCAGGCTAACAGCTTTTTGAGGTTCGCAAAACACGTCCTTTGGTTCAGTTGCCGCAGCTACGGCCTGTTCGCCGCCCTTGGCGCGAAACTGGCCTTGGCGGAGCGTTGACTGGCGGTCGGCCCGGCGTTTTCGTATGTATTGGGACGGAGAAATTATGACGGTACGGGTATTCATCGACGGCGAGGCGGGCACCACCGGCCTGCAGATTCGTGAGCGGCTTGATGGCCGCGGCGAGTTTGAGCTGTTGCGTCTGGCCGACCACGAGCGCAAGGACGACGCGCGCCGCGCTGCCATGCTCAATCAGGCGGATGTGGTCATTCTGTGCCTGCCCGACGATGCCGCGCGCCAGGTGGTAGCCATGATCGACAATTCGGCGGTCAAGGTGATCGATGCCTCGACGGCGCATAGGATCAGCGACAGTTGGGTCTACGGCTTTCCCGAATATGACGCCGGGCAGCCAAGCCTGATCGCTGGCGCGTCACGGGTGACCAATCCGGGCTGTTACGCATTGGCGTCGGTGGCCATTATCCATCCCCTGGTCGCGGCCGGGCTGCTGCCCACGGACTGGCCGCTGAGCATCAACGCGGTGTCGGGCTATTCCGGCGGTGGCAAAGCAATGATCGCCAGTTTCGAGGATCCTGCCTCGCCCGATCCCATCGATAGCGCCTTCTTCGCTTATGGCCTCGGCCTGGCCCACAAGCATGTGCCGGAAATCCACCGCCGGGGCGGCCTTTCCCGGCGCCCCCTGTTCGTGCCCAGCGTCGGCCGTTATCGCCAGGGCATGACTGTGCAAATTCCCCTGCATCTGAAGGCACTGCCCGGCGCTCCCGGTCAGGGCGACATTCATGATGCTCTGGCCTCCCATTACGCCGGTTGCCGCTTCGTCGATGTTGCTAATCCGGCGGACTCGTCGGCGGTAGCGCGGCTCGACCCGGAGGCCATGAACGGCACCAACGCCCTGCGCCTCCATGTCTTCGGTAATCGCGAGCATGGTCAGGCGGTGGTCGCCGGCGTCCTCGACAACCTGGGCAAAGGCGCCTCGGGCCAGGCGGTGCAGAACCTCAATCTGATGTGCGGTCTCCCTGAAGACGCGGGACTCGATCCCGCGCCGACAATGTCGTAAGAGACGTTCCATGAAACCGATAATCATGCCGTGGCGCGATCTCGCGCCGCGAATCCATCCCACGGCCTACATCGCCCCCACGGCGGCGATCATCGGCGACGTGCAGATCGCCGAGGACGCCAATATCTGGTTAGGCTGCTCCCTGCGCGGCGAGACAAGGGCGGTCATCGTCGGCAAGGGCAGCAACATCCAGGATGGCACGGTGATGCACATCGGCGGCGGTGGCCCGACCTATGTTGGCGCCCATGTCACCGTCGGACATTTGTGCCTGATCCACGGTTGCTGGATAGAAGACCGAGCCTTCATCGGTATGCAGGCTACGGTCATGGACGACGCCATCGTCGAAAGCACCGCCATGGTTGCCGCCGGCGCCCTGGTTACCGAGGGCAAACGAGTACCCGCCGGCGAACTCTGGGCGGGGCGACCAGCCAAGAAACTGCGCGACCTGAGCGACGAAGAGATCGCTAGATACACCGGCTTCGCCCCCCATTACGTGGAACTTGCCCACGAGTACCGGGACGCGCCCGCCGATGCCGCCGTCCAGTCCTGGGCCCATCGCTGACATTTAGGAGAGATTTGGTGAGCGGATTGATCCTGCCCTATCGTGGCCAGTGGCCCAAAATCGCCGATAACGCGTTCGTCGCGCCGACGGCGGCGATCGTCGGCCTCGTGGAGATCTGCGAGGAGGCCAACGTGTGGTTCGGCTGCAGCGTGCGGGCCGACGACAACACGGTCTATATCGGCCCGCGCTCCAACGTCCAGGACGGCTCGGTGATTCATACCAACAGCGGGCCGGGGGCGATCCCGACCTACATCGGCGCCGACGTCACCATTGGTCATCTGGCACTGGTACACGGCTGTCATCTGGAGGACCGAGCGTTCATCGGCATGCAGGCCATGATCATGGACAACGTGGTAGTCGAGAGCGACGCCATGGTCGCCGCTGGTTCCATGGTGACGCCGGGCAAACGAGTGCCGTCGGGCGAGCTGTGGGCCGGACGGCCAGCCAGGAAGATGCGCGACCTGACGCCCGAGGAAATGGCCGAGTACGCCTCCTATGTGCCCGAATATACCGAACTCGGCGAGGACTATACGGCCGAGATCGCCAAGTTGGGCAAGTCAAATACCAAGGAACAGTGATAAAGACCTGTAGAGACGGCTTCTCGTGGTTTTCGGCTAGGCGCGCCTGTCGCCGCGATGCCTTGCATCGCAAGACAGGCGAAACGACGTCCGAAAGCCACGAGAAGCCGCCGTTCCGGTCGCGTCCGCTCACCCCCGGAGTGCGTCAGGAAGCCTAACCGATGCGCTGCATCGCTCGCGGCTTCCTTCCTACCCGGGAATAAGCGGACGCGATCTCTATGGGTCTTTATCACTGCTCCTTGGTATCAGGTCTATTCCGCCGGCTGGTTTGCGTAACTGCCGGGGGCGTCCTCGATAACCGTGAGGTTGCCGTCGCCGGGCGTGCGCGCCGCAGCCTTCTTGCCGGCGTGACGGGCGTTCCACTTGTGCCAATCGCCCCACCATGACCCGGCCACTTCCTCGGCGTCTTCAAGCCAGGTCTCCGGCGACGCCGGCTGGTCTTTTCCCGTCCAATGGCTGTACTTCTTGGCATCGGGCGGGTTGATGACGCCGGCGATATGACCCGACGCCGCGAGCACGAACCGCACCGGGCCGGAATAGAGCTGGGTCGCCGCGTAGGTCGAGGTCCAGGGCGCAATATGATCGTCGTGGGCCGACAGCACATAGCTCGGCGTCTCGATCTTGCGCAAGTCGATGTCGATGCCGTCGAGGGTGATGCCGCCGGGCTTCACCATGGCATTTTCCATGTACATCTTGCGCAGATAGAAGCGGTGCATGGCCGCCGGCATGCGGGTCGAATCCGAGTTCCAATGGAGCAGGTCGAAGGGGAAGGGATCCTTGCCCAGCATGTAGTTGTTGATCACAAACGACCACACCAGATCGTTGGACCGCATCATGCTGAAGGTGTCGGCCATGGCCTTGCCGTCGAGATAGCCCTTTTCGTCCATGCGTTCGTCGAGAGAGGCGAGTTGTTCCTCGTCGATGAAGACGCCGAGGTCGCCCGGTTCGGCGAAGTCGACCATGGAAGCAAAATAGGTTGCCGCCTTGATGCGGTCGTCACCCTTGGCCGCCATGTAGGCCAAGGTGCAGGCCAGCAGGGTGCCGCCGAGACAATAGCCGATGGCGTTGACGTCTTTTGAACCGGTGGCCTGCTCGATGGCGTCGAGAGCGGCCAGGGGGCCTTCGTGCAGGTAATCCTCGAAGGTCTTGGCGGCGAGCTTGGTATCGGGATTGACCCAGGACAGCACGAACACCGTGTAGCCCCGTGCCACGGCCCATTTGATGAATGAATTCTTGGGCCGCAGATCGAGAATGTAATATTTGTTGATCCACGGCGGGATGATCATCAATGGCCTTTTGTAGGCCTGCTTGGTTGTCGGCTCGTACTGGAGCAACTGTATGAGATCATTCTGGTAGACCACCTTGCCCGGCGTCACCGCGATATTCTCGCCCAGGGTGAAAGCGTCGGGGTCAGTCATTCGAATGCGCAATTGACCGTCACCGTCCTCGATGTCTTCGAGCAGGTTGCGCAGACCGCGTACCAGATTCTCACCGCCGCTGGCGACCGTCGCCTGGAGTACTTCCGGGTTGGTCAGGACAAAGTTGCTCGGCGCCATGGCGTCGACGAACTGGCGGGTATAGAACTCAGCCTTCTTGGCGGTCTTGTCGTCGAGGCCGTCAACGTCGCTCACCGTCGTTTGCAGCCAGCGCGCGGTCAGCAGATAGGTCTGCTTGACGAAGTTGAACAGATGGTTGTCGTCCCACTCCGGGTGCTTGAACCGGCGGTCATCGTTGGCCGGCGTGGCCAGTGGCGCCGGCTCTTCGCCCATCATGCGCTGGGACGTGTGCTGCCACAGGGCCATGTAGTCCTGCCACAGGTTCATCTGCGCCTGGACCAGCTTGGTCGGGTCGCTCATCATCTTGGTGGTCAACTCCATGAAGGTGCTGCCCACGTTGGTCGGATCGCTGACGCCGAACTCCGCCGGATGGCGCGATAGGAACTCGCACACGATCCGCTGGCTGCGCTCGGCGATCTCCGCCATGTTGGCGGTCATATCGTTATTGTCGAATGGATTCGACTGCTGGTTGGCCTGGTCGACCATGGAACCTCTTTTATATTCTCACCACGCCATCCTGGAGACGGCGATCGGCGGGTGATTTTACTGTCCGTATCGGTACTTTATGCGGCTTGGTAAATCGGTTAAGGTGCTGCCCGCGCGGTTATAACGGAAGTCGTACGATTTTGCACGTAGTAGGGCCTCGAACCGGGCGATGGCGTATCAGGGGACGGAAGAGGGCGGCGATTTCCATGCAGGATGTTACCCATATGGGATGCCCATATAGGATGCGGAGTGTTCTTATGCAACGGCTTGTACGACCGAGTTCGCATCATTTGCGGCGGTTTCCGACCGCCGGTTTGGTCACCATTGCCGCCGGCATGCTGGTGATTTCGGGTTGTACGGAAGTTCCCGACTATGCCAATCCGGCCGAGTGGTATCGCAGCGCGGTCGACGTGTTCGACGAGGATGCGCCGCCACCGCCCCCGGCTGAAGAAGTGCCCGGCGCCCACGAGCCGTTTCCCAGCGTTGGTGACGTGCCCGAATCGCCGAATCGCGATGTTGAATTGAGCGAACTCGAGTCGGTCGGCGAAGGCCTCGCCGCGGATCGCGAGAGCGCCAAGTATACCGACGAAATTCTGCGTTCCGACGATGGCGACGAAATTCCGTTGCCGACGGTCGATGAGCCGCTGTCTTCTTTCGAGCCGCCGCCGACCACGCAATTTGCCACCACTCAATATGCGACGTTGCAACAACCGGTTCAGCCGGCGCCCATTATGGCGCCCGGCACCAACCTCGACGTCAAGACGCTGTTCGCCAGCCTGTTCCAGTCGTCCGGTCCCCAAGGTGTGGCGCCGGCGGTATCGGCTACGGGGACTGTCGCCGGGTCCAACACCGTTGTGGCATCGGCGGGCAATTTGTTCCCCGCGACGTCGGCTCTGACTGGCGGCACGGGCGCGTCCCTGGGCTCATCCAAGGCGGCGGTGATCTATTTTGCCAGCGGCTCGGCGAAACTTAATGTGGACGGTCGCAACGCTCTCCATAAGGTGGCGGATTTGCACAAGCAGCGCGGCGGCGTAATTCGCGTGGTCGGTCACGCCTCCAGTCGGACTCAGGAAGTGTCCGCGGAAAAGCACGAGCTGATCAATTTCAATATCTCCTACAAGCGCGCCCGGGCCGTGGCCGACGAACTGATCCGCCATGGTGTCGCGGCCGACAAGGTGGTCGTCATCTCGCGCTCCGATAGCGAGCCGGCCTATCACGAGTGGATGCCGTCAGGCGAAGCGGGCAACCGCCGGGCCGAGGTATTCATCGATTTCTAGAACAGTTTACGGCGCCATCCGTCATGGGATGGCGCGGCGATGAGGCAGTCATGTCCGACCCTTTGAAGATTGGTATTGCCGGTCTTGGCACGGTGGGCGTCGGTGTCGTTCGGCTGTTGGCCGAGCATGGTGATTTGCTGGCCAGCCGTTGCGGCCGCCGCCTCGAAGTGGTGGCCGTATCGTCCCGCGACCGTGGCCGTGACCGGGGGATCGATATTGGCGCCCTTACCTGGTACGACGATGCTCGCGACCTTGCCGCCGCCGACAATGTGGACGTTGTTGTCGAACTGATCGGCGGCTCCGACGGTATCGCCCTCGACCTCAGCCGTGATGCCATTGCCGCCGCTAAGCACGTGGTTACCGCCAACAAGGCGATGATCGCCCATCATGGCACGGCCCTGGCCCTGGCCGCCGAACAGGCCGGCGTCAACCTGCTCTTCGAGGCTGCCGTAGCCGGTGGCATACCCATCGTCAAGGCCATGCGTGAGGGCCTTGCGGGCAATCGTTTCACCCGGGTCTACGGAATCCTCAATGGCACCTGCAACTACATCCTCAGCGCCATGCGCGAGAGCGATCGGGAGTTCGACGATGTGCTCGACGAGGCTCAGAAGCTGGATTATGCCGAGGCTGATCCGAGCTTCGACGTGGATGGCGTCGACGCAGCCCACAAGCTCGCCATCCTGGCCAGCCTGGCGTTCGGCACGCCGCTCGATTTCGCCGCAGTTCATACCGAGGGTATTCGCCACATCAGCCCGGTGGACATCGGCTACGCCAGCGAGTTGGGCTACCACATTAAATTGCTTGGTATTGCCGCTTTGACCGACCGTGGCCTCGAACAGCGGGTCCATTCCTGCATGGTTTCGACCGACGTGCCGATCGCCCATGTGGAAGGTGTATTCAATGCGGTGGTCGCCGAGGGCGATTTCGTCGACAGCACCATGTTCGGCGGCCGTGGCGCCGGCGAAGGGCCGACCGGGTCGGCGGTGGTCGCCGATTTGATCGACATTGCCCGTGGCGCCAAGGTCCCCGTACTCGGGGTTCCGTCCGGGGATCTGGTCGAGATTCCGGCCGCATCCATGAGCGACCATGTGGGCGCCTACTATGTGCGCCTTCTGGTGGTCGATAGGCCCGGCGTCATGGCCGACGTAACAGCGGCCCTGCGCGACGCCGAGGTTTCGGTCGAGGCGATCATTCAGCGCGGCCGCAGCCCCGACGATCGCGTACCCGTGGTGCTGACCATGCACGAGACCCGTGAAGCGGCAATGCGTCAGGCGCTGGATCGTATCGATGCCCTCGACGCGGTGCTCGACACGCCGCGCATGATCCGTATCGAACAACTTTAGCTTTAGAGAGAAAAGGGAAGACAATGGCCAAGGACGGTGTACTGGACCGCAACCTTTCGCTTGAGGCGGTGCGCGTCACCGAAGCCGCGGCGGTCGCCTCGGTGGCCTGGATGGGGCGGGGCGACGAGAAGGCCGCCGATCAGGCCGCCGTCGATGCCATGCGCACGGCCCTCAACAAACTGGATATCGCAGGTACGGTAGTGATCGGCGAGGGCGAGCGCGACGAAGCGCCCATGCTCTTCATCGGCGAGGAGGTCGGCACCGGCGACGGACCCGAGGTCGATATCGCCCTCGACCCGCTGGAAGGCACCACCATCACCGCCACCGGCGGCGCCAACGCTCTGGCGGTGCTGGCCCTGGCCGAGCATGGTGGTTTCTTGCACGCGCCCGATACCTACATGGAGAAGATCGCCGTCGGCGACGGCAGTCTGCCCGCCGACGTCATCGATCTTGACGCTTCGCCGACCGAGAATCTCGCCAGTCTGGCCCGCGCCAAGAGCTGCGACATCTCCGATCTGGTGGTGCTCATCCTCGGCCGGCCCCGTCACGAAGAGATCATTGCCAAGACCCGTGAGGCCGGCGCCCGCATTCGTCTGATCCAGGACGGTGACGTGGCCGGCGTTATCGCCACCACCCGGCCCGAGACCGGCATCGATCTTTACATGGGTACCGGCGGCGCTCCCGAGGGCGTGCTGGCGGCGGCCGCCCTGCAATGCACCGGCGGCCAGATGATGGGCCGTCTGGTGTTTCGCACTGATGACGAGAAGGCCCGCGCCGGGCGTATGGGCATCACCGATTTCACGGCCAAGTATACTCTCGACCAACTGGCTCATGGCGACATTGCCTTTGCCGCTACCGGGGTTACCTCCGGGTGGATGCTCAAGGGCGTCGAGCCCCGGCCCGGCGGCCTCTACACCCAGTCCCTGACCATGCGTTCACGGACCGGCACCGTGCGGATCATCGAAGCGATCCACAACACCGGGCGCAAGCCCATGGTCAGCCCTAGCGGTAGTTGATGGACGCCATGCGCTAATGGACGCGATTCTGGGTGTCGAACGCTCCCTAAGCGGCCGATTATGGCGGTCGCGTCTTAACGATCATCGCGCCGCCGCCCAGCTCTCCCAGCAGCTCGACCTGCCCGAGGTTGTCGGCCGCGTATTGGCCGCTCGCGGCGTCACGATCGAGAGCGCCGAGGATTTCCTCAATCCTAGCCTGCGCGCCATGCTACCCGATCCGTCGCGTCTTGCCGGCATGGACGCCGCCACTGAACGTCTCGTTCGCGCCGTTGCCGATGGCGAGAGCATCGCAGTGTTCGGCGACTACGATGTCGACGGGGCGACATCGGCGGCGGTGCTGTTGCGTTATCTGCGCCGTGTCGGAGCGGCGGCTCGAGCCTATATCCCCGATCGCATCAGCGAAGGCTACGGCCCCAATGTGGGGGCCCTGCTCAGCCTCCGGGAGGAGGGTGCCGCCGTGGTAATCACCGTGGACTGCGGCATTGCCGCCTTCGACCCCTTGGCCGTGGCGGCCGAGGCCGGGCTCGACGTCATCGTCGTCGATCACCATGTGGCCGAGCCTCACCTGCCGGTGGCGGCGGCAGTGGTCAACCCCAACCGCCTCGACGATACCTCGGGCTGCGGCCAGCTTGCCGCCGTCGGTGTCGCCTTCCTGCTGGTGGTCAGCCTCAATCGCGCATTGCGTCAGGCCGGTCGCTTCGGCGACGGCGGCGAACCCGACCTCAAGGAACTGCTCGACCTAGTGGCCCTCGGCACAATCTGCGACATGGTGCCTTTGGTCGACGTCAACCGGGCCCTGGTCTCTCAGGGGCTCAAGGTGTTAGGCGGGCGCGGTAATCCCGGCATCGCCGCCCTGGCCGATATTGCCGGCGTTAAAGAGCGTCCCGGCGCCTACCACGCCGGCTATGTGCTGGGGCCCCGGGTCAATGCCGGCGGCCGGGTCGGCAAGTCGGACCTGGGTACCCGGCTGCTGGCCACCGACGATCCGGCCGAGGCCGCCACCCTGGCCGAGCGTCTTGACGCATTCAATACCGAGCGTCGGGCCATCGAGGCTGCGGTCGAGACCGCAGCCATGGACGACGTGGAGGCCCAGGGCGACAACGCTGGTCCGGTCTCGGTGGCGGTGGGCGAGGGCTGGCATCCCGGCGTCGTCGGCATCGTCGCCAGCCGCCTGGTCGAGCGCTTCCGCCGCCCGGCGGTAGTCATCGCCGTGACCGACGGCATGGGTAAGGGCTCGGGCCGCTCAATCCCCGGTGTCGATCTCGGCGCCGCGGTCATCGCCGCGCGCCAGGCCGGCATTTTGATCAACGGCGGCGGCCATTCGGCTGCGGCCGGTCTGACTGTAGCCGCAGAACGCATCGACGAACTTCGCGCCTTCCTGGCCGAGCGTCTCGGAGCGCCCGTGGCCGAGCATGGCACCACGCCCAGCCTGGATCTCGACGGCGCTCTCACCGTCGGCGCCGCCAATTGGGACCTGGTCGAACAATTGACCCGCGTCGGTCCTTTCGGCATGGGAAATGCCGAGCCGCGTTTTGCCCTGGCCCATAGTCGGGTGATGCGTGCCGACGTGGTCGGCCAGCGCCATGTGCGCTGCGTCCTGGCCGACGATGCAAAGGGCAGGATCAACGCCATTGCCTTTCGCTGTATCGACAAACCCATGGGCAAGGCCTTGCTCGAAGCGCGCGGCATGCCGCTTCATGTGGCGGGCCATCTGCGCGCCGACACATGGCGCGGCCGCGACCGGGTGCAGCTCCTGATCGACGATGTCGCGCAGGTGGTGGCCTAATTACCATCGGCCATGAAGAATGGCCGATGGGCGTTCACATCGCCGCGCAGGCTCCCGCCAAACGGTTGGCGACGCGCGGTTGCGCTTGCCAGCGGTCGAAAGATGACCGTTGGTGTATGGGCCCGGTGTGAAACCATAAATCGCTGTTGATTTTTTCCGCCAAGCCCACTAAGTCTCTCGCCCACGCGACCCCATCGTCTAGCGGTTAGGACACCGGCCTTTCACGCCGGCAACACGGGTTCGATCCCCGTTGGGGTCGCCATTTTTTCGATGCCTTGCCGCGCGCTGTACGCAGCGGCGTCACGAGCGAAAACGACCCCTCTTCGTAGCCGCCCTTTTGGAGCGCCGAAATGAAAAACTGGGGTCGATACGGGGGTTGGAAGCGCTTGGGCGGGTGCGGCTGTCGCCGTCGTTCTACATGCGCGATTTCCTCTACAGCGAGATCGCCAATCTCCATGGCATCCCCAACATTCCCGACGACCCGGACCTTGCCATCGCGGCCGGCCGGCGGCTCTGCGAGGAACTGCTGGAGCCGTTAAACGCGACCTTCGGCCGCGTCGTCGTGCGCTCGGCATTCCGGTCATGCGAGATCAACGCCTTCGGTAACCGCAACAACCTCAATTGCGTCCGGAACGAGGCGAACTACGCCGCCCACATCTGGGATCGGCGCGACGCCAACGGCGCCATGGCGCCACCGCCAGTATCGCAATTCCGTGGTTTGTCGACCGCTATGAAGTAGGCGCCGACTGGCGCTCGCTGGCCTGGTGGATACACGATCATCTGCCCTATTCGAGCTTGTTCTTTTTTCCCAAGCTGGCGGCCTTCAACATCAAGTGGCACGAGAATTCCGAGCGCCGCATCGACAGCCACATCGCGCCCAAGGGCTGCCTGACCCGCCCCGGCCATGACAATCACGAAGGCGACCATTCGGCCTGGTGCGAGGGCTTTCCTAAGCTGCTCTAATAAACCGCTTTTAGCCCCGGCTCGCCCTTGTTGTCGCCGCGTACCTGGTTCACGGCGGTCTGCAGGTCGGCGATGTATTGCTCGCGTACCGGCTCATGAAACATCGACATCATGGCATGCATGCCTTTGGGATTCTGGGTCAGGCCCGGCAGCCAGCCGCCAATTTCGTCGAGCCGCTCGGCGACGGAGAAGGTATCGAAGTCGTTGGAGGCGAAATTGATGATGGTCGCGTCGGGCTTAGCCAGCATATGGAGGCCATCGATGGCCTCGATGCCTTCGACGTATTTGTCTGTCATCTCGCCCAGCTTCCGGGCGACGGAGGTATAGCCCGACATGCCGAGATGATTGAGCACCGCCCACGAGCCGGCGATGGCGCCGCCGGCGCGGGTGCCCACCAGGGTCGGTGCGGCGTACAGACCGTTGGGCCATTCATCGAACTTGAGGATATTGCGCTCATAATCCTCGGCGTGGCGGAAGAACAGGGTCGAGATCGGTTTCGGGCAAAAGCCGAATTTGTGCAGATCGGCGGAGATCGAGCGCACGCCGGGGTGGTTGAAATCGAACATCGGTACCGGCCGCCCGGCGCGCTGCAGGAAGGAAATGATGTAGCCGCCGACACAGGCATCCACATGGAGCCAGATGTCGCGGCGCAACGCCAGTTCGCTCAATTCATCGATAGGGTCGACCACGCCGTGGGGAAAGCATGGGGCCGAGCCCACCAGCAATACGGTCTGGTCGTCGATCAACGCCTCCAGGGAGACCACTTCGGCGCGACCGTCGGGCCCGGCGGGGGCGCGCCGCACCTCCATGTCCATGAGGTCCGCCGCCTTGTTGAAGGCAGGGTGGGCGGTGTAGGCGGCGACGATGTTGTAGGGCTTAGTCTGGAGTTGGCGGTGGCGTGCATCGTTGCGCGCGCCCTTGACGCCGAGGATGATGCTCTCGCTTCCGCCGGTGCTGACGAAGCCGGCGGCGTTCTCGGGCGCGTTGAACAGACTGAGGCCGAAATCGACCAGGTCGTCTTCCATTTTCTTGAGGCCGAGGAAGGCGCGGGAGCCGCCCAGAGCGTTCTGGCTGAAGAACTTCATGAAGCCGCGCTCGGCAATCTCGTACGCGGCGTCCGTGGCATGGAAGACAAACAGCGGCGTGCGGCCCCGGCGCTAGTCGACATCGTCCTTGACCATCTCGTCCATGGCCGCGTTGATCTCATCCCACGATGCGCCGCCGGTTGGAAACGGCGTGCGCCCGGCGATGGATTGATGGTCGTCTGGCATGGGGCCTCCGATGGCATACGGGTGGACGGGTGCATCCAATATAGTTGATCGCCGGGCTCTGTCACAAAGTCGATTTCGTCGTTACATTGCCGGTAAATCCTGTCCGCCACATGGTGTCTGTCATGAATATTGGCCCCGAGACCACTAATCCCGTCCTGCCCAGCGATGGCCTGGCCGGCTGCTTCATTGACGGCGCCTGGTGCGCGCCCGCCGGCGGCGAACAATTGGCCATCGAAAACCCGTCACGCCGAACCTCTCTGACCGAGGTCGGGCGCGGCGGCGCCGAGGACATCGATGCGGCGGTCGGCGCGGCGGCCCGGGCGTTTCCCGCCTGGCGCATCCTGGCCGCCCGCGAGCGCGGCAAGCGTCTCATCGCCCTGGCCGAGCGCATCGCTGGGAACAGCGACGACATGGCCCGCCTGCTAGCCGCCGAGACCGGCAACGCGCTGCGCACCCAGGCCCGCCCGGAAGTCAATGGCACCGTCGAGGTGTTGCGTTATTTCGGCGGCGTCATCGCCGAGCAGAAAGGCGAGACCTTGCCGCTCGGGCCTGGCATCTTCAGCTATTCCAGCCGCGAGCCCCATGGCGTAGTCGGCGCCATCATTCCGTGGAACGCGCCCCTGCTGCTCGGCGCCATGAAGGTCGCCATGGCTCTGGCCACGGGCAATACCCTGGTGCTCAAGCCGGCCGAGGACGCGCCGTTGACGGTGATCCGCATGATGGAGCTGGCCGCCGATCTGTTCCCGGCCGGGGTCTTCAATATCGTCACCGGCATCGGCGAGGAGGCCGGCGCCGCCCTGGCCCGCCATCCCGGCGTCTCGAAAATCTCGTTCACCGGCTCGTCCGAGGTCGGCAAGCTTATTTCCCACGCGGCGGCCGACCGCATTGCCAACGTCAGCCTGGAACTCGGCGGCAAGAGCCCGACCATTGTCTTCCCTGATGCGGCAAGTGACGAACTGCTTGAGAGCACCGTCGACGGCATCATCACCGCCATGCGATTTTCCCGTCAGGCGCAATCCTGCACCGCCGGCTCGCGCCTGTTCCTCCACCGTGATGCGTGGGACAAGGTCATGGGGCGGCTGGCCGAGAAGGTCGGGGCCATGAAAATGGGCGACGCCCTCGACGAGTCCAACGACATGGGCGCCATCATCAACGCCGAGCGCTACACCGCGGTGCGCCACTACGTGGTCGAGGCCATCGAGCGCGGCGCCGAGGTCATGGTCGGCGGCGCCCCGGTGCCGACTGAAGAGGCCACCGGCTACTTCCCACCGGCGACCATTCTTGCGCGGCTCCATAACGACTGGCGCATCGCCCGCGAGGAAGTCTTCGGCCCGGTGCTGGTGGCCATCCCGTGGAGCGATGAGGAAGAGGTGCTAACCTGGGCCAACGACACCCACTACGGCCTCGCCGGCTTCGTCTTCACCCGGGACGTGGCCACCATCATGCGCGTCACCCGGCGCTTGGACGCCGGCTGGCTCCAGGTCAACCAGGGCGGTGGACAGTTGCCGGGCATGACCTACGGCGGTACCAAACAGAGCGGTATCGGCTCCGAGTTCTCGATTGAGGGCGCGCTGGAGGGCTTTACCTACAGGAAGAGCGTGACGATTGGATTTGGGGCCTAAAGAATTCGCCCCGCGAGTGCTAACTCGCGGGGCGTCTTTCTTTAGGCGCTCTGGCGGGACGAGCGGTTGCGGCCGTTGCGGCGGCGGCGGTTCTTTTGGCCCGGGTGGCGGGGTTTTGGCCCAGTCCGTCCACGGATATGTTCCCAGGGCTCCATTTCGAGGCCCGCGGGGAGGTCGCCGATCACTGTTAGCTGGCGTTTGATCAGGCGTTCGATGTCGCGGAGATAACCGCGCTCGGCGGGGTCACAGAACGAGAACGCGGCGCCGCCTTTGCCGGCGCGCGCGGTGCGGCCGATGCGGTGGACGTAGCTCTCGGGCTCGTTGGGTAGTTCGTAGTTGACCACATGGGTGATGCCCTCCACGTGGATGCCACGGGCGGCGATGTCGGTGGCCACCAGGACCCGGATCTCGCCGGCGCGGAAGCGCTTGAGGGCCAGCTGGCGGGCGCCCTGGGACTTGTTGCCGTGGATCGCCTCGGCGCTATGGCCGCGTTTCTCGAGCTGTTCGGCAACCCGGTTGGCCCGGTGCTTGGTGCGCGAGAAGACGATCACCCGTTCACAGGCCGGATCGTTCAGCAGATCGGTCAGCAGCGCCGTCTTACCGGCGGAGGGCACGTGGTAGATGCTTTGCTCGATACGCTCGATCGGCGTCGCTTGGGGCGTCACCTCGATCCGCACCGGGTGCTTTAGCATGTTGCCAGCCAGGCGCGCGATCTCGCCCGGCATGGTGGCCGAGAACAGCAGGGTCTGGCGCTTGCGCGGCACCGCCGCGACGATCTTCTGAACGTCACGGACGAAGCCCATGTCGAGCATTCGGTCGCCCTCGTCGAGGACGAAATGCTCGACCGCGTGGAGCTTGACGTAGCCCTGGTTCATGAGGTCGAGCAGACGGCCCGGGGTGGCGGTGAGAATGTCGACGCCGCGGCTCATGGTCCTGGTCTGGGGGTTCTGGCTGACGCCGCCGAAGATGACGGTGTGGCGCAGGTGGAGGAATTTGCTGTAGGCGCGGAACTCGTCATCGATCTGGATCGCCAGTTCGCGGGTCGGCGCCAGGATCAGGGCGCGCGGCAGGCGCGGCCCCTTGGGCTCGTGGACGCGCGACAGCTTTTGCAGG